>JALZJW010000014.1:0-17999 GCA_030859565.1 Pseudomonadota bacterium | reverse complement strand
GAACCCGCTGCTTATGCGGCGCACCGCTTATGATAGCGAACTCCATAGCCCTCTATGCTGTTATAGTTAACGCTGGAACAGAAATAGGCAATTCAATGGTAATGCATGGATCACCGCGGTGAACCGCGTCTTGGCGAGCAAGTGTATTGTTATAGGTAGCGCAAAGCAAAGCGCACGAGCATCCTCATGCTGTTAAACCGCTACCTCATCCGGGAGATCTTATTATGGTTCGGGGCCGTGCAACTCCTGCTATTGCTCACCTACGCCAGCAACCGCTTCGTGCAGTACCTGGCGACGGCTGCCGCCGGAAAGATCGACAGCGGACTGATCTTCGAGCTGCTGGCCTTAAAGATAGCGACCTCCTTGGTGCTGATGCTGCCCTTATGCCTCTACCTTAGCGTCTACGTCGCCTTGAACCGGCTGTCGCGCGACAACGAGCTTATCGCCATCGCAAGCTTGGGCCTGGGCTCGCGGTTTCTTTTCGATACGGCGGCCAGGCTTGCCTTAGCCGTGGCGCTCGCCGTCGCGATCCTGGCGCTCGAGGTCGCGCCGTGGGCGGAAGCGCGTTTGATTGAGGTGGAAACCCGGGCCAAATCGGAATCCGACCTGACCGGGATCACGCCGGGGCAATTCAAGAATTTCAATGAGGGTAACCGGATCCTTTATGTGGAGCGACTGTCTCCCGACAAGCGCAGCATGTCCAATGTTTTTCTGCAAGGGCGGCAAGACCGCCACCTCGGGGTGCTGTCCGCTGACCGAGCGGAAATCGAGCTCGACCGGAAAACCGGATCTCGCTATGTGAACTTTTACGCCGGGCGCCGCTATCTGGGCTCCCCGGGACGGCTCGATTATTCCATTGTCGAGTACGAGAAATACGGCGTGCGTATCGACCGCAGTGAGGCGGCGGACCGGAGCGCGCGCATGAGCGCGGCGAGCACCGCAAGCTTGTGGTCGGCCAACACGCCGGAGGCGGCCGCTGAGTTACAATGGCGGATCGCGATGCCGATCAGTACCGTGCTGTTGACGCTCCTCGCGGTGGTGCTGGTGCGAGCGGCCTCCGACCAGAACCGGATCCTCGGGCTCTTGAGCGCGGTCTTGATTTATTTCACTTACAGCAATCTCTTGGGGATTGCGAAGACCTTGGCCAAGCAGGGCGCCGTGCCTGTGTATCCAGGTTTATGGTGGGTGCATGCGCTCTTAGGCCTTGTGATCCTCGCACTGCTTGGTTATCCGCTCCTGCGCAAGCGGTGGGCGCGGCGGCAACGAGCGTCAACGCTACCGCGGCTGAGCTGAGAGCTTGTGAAGAAATCTGCTGCGCTCGGGATCTCGCGTTCCGGCGGTGCTCGGAATCCTCATGTATTTCAATATACACTCCGGTTCCTGCGCTCCGGCGGAACGCGACCTCCCTTTGCTCGCGACGATTTTTTCACAAGCTTTGAGGACTGTGTTGGCTTACCCCGCGCCGGCGAGGGTCCCGATGGATTGCCCCATCCTCACGGGCGTACCGGGTTGCAGTGTTTTCGACCAGCGGATCGCGCCCGGCCCAAGCAGCAAGATCACCGTAGACCCCATGTTAAAGCGCCCCATCTCCTCGCCCTTATTCAGTATCACCGGGCACGATTCGGGTTGTTCGTGGACGCAGACGCGACGCGCGGCCGAATGCGTCGCGCCGCCGTTGCGCCACACAACGTCCATCGCGCCCACGAACATGGCGCCTATCATGATCAGCGCGAGCGGGCCCGCATGGGTTTCGAACAGGCAAACGATGCGCTCGTTGCGGCTAAAGAGATCGTTTATCCCCCGGACCGTGCTGGGTTTCACCGGAAACAAGCGTCCCGGCACATGCACCGATCGGACTAGGCGCCCGGTGACTGGCATGTGCACTCGATGGTAGTCTTTCGGGGCTAAATACAAGGTGATGAAATGACCCCCCAAGAACGCTCCAGCCTCGCGGCTTGCCAGCAGTCCGGACACACTATAGTGCTGTCCTTTGGCTTGGAACAACGACCCGTCTCGGAGGTCACCGAGTTGGGATACGCTACCGTCGACGGGGCACGCCAATGAGCAAGGGTCGGGCGCGATCGGGCGCGCATCGCCGCGGAGCGCGCGGGTAAAGAAGCTATTGAATTCCGGGTAGACGCGCGCATCGCATTCGGCCACGCTGTCCATATCGACCCCGTAACGGCGGATAAACCACCGAATTTGCCAATCTTTCCACGGCCGAAAACGCAGGCGTGTCGCAACCAGCATCAACCGCGACAAGGCGTGGTGAGGCAGCAGGTACAGCGGCAAGCAGTTAAGCCAGTTACGGGCCCACGGCGCGGTTTCGATCGCCGTGACCGTCCCGCGTTCAACCTGCATGAGCGTGGTCCGTCTTTAAGGTAAGAATTTTCTGGCATTATAACCGTGCAAGGCCCAGGCGTTTATCCGGTAAACATTGCGCCGCCCATGGTGCAGTGCAATAATAGCGTGGCGAGGAATCGGAGAGTGTTTTTAAACAAGCCGAGGTTGAGTGAACCATGACTGACAGTAACCCCGTCTGGAATGACGATTGGATGGCATCGCAAAAAAACTTTTGGGACGCCTGGTCACATATATTAAGCCAATCCATGGAGCCATCGCCTAGCTCCCAAGCGTTCGCGGTTCCGTGGACGACGGCCTTGGATCTGTGGGCAAAAACCGCGGCGCCTACCGCCCCGGCGGCTGGAGAGGATTTTTTTCAAAGTATCGTGCGGCAAGGAAAGACCTTTCTGCGGCTAGGAGAGGAGTTCAGCAAGCTGACACGCAACCTGGCCAAGGGCGCGCAAGCCGGATCGAGCTGGAAGGATGGGTTCGCGGCGAAGCTCAATGAACTGAAAGCGGGTTTCACTCACGGCAGCGCTTCGGAGGTGACCAGCACGCTGCGCGGCCTGCTACCGTTTTTCGAACTGCCGATGGACACCTGGTCGCGCATGTTCTCGAGCAGCTCGTTGCTGCCCGGTGATTTCTTGCGGTCGGTGAAATCCGAGGGTTCGCGCGACGTCGCGGGCCAGGTCCACGAACGCATGGATCAGTTCTTGTCGGTCCCCGCGGTCGGCTATATGCGCGAATGGCAAGAGCAGACGCAGGGAGGCATGCGTCTCACCCTTGATTACCAAAAGGCGCTGCAGGACTACTTGCATGCGCACGGACGGCTCGGGGTCGATGCACTCGAACGGCTGGCCGCCAAGATCATCGAACGCGCGGAGCAAGGCCAGGAAATCAATACCCTGCGAGAGGTCTATGATCTGTGGGTCGATTGTGGCGAAGAGGCGTACGGCGCTTTTGTATTCACGGAAGAATACGCGGAAATTTATGCACGGCTGGTCAACGCGCTAATGGCGTTGAAGCATCACAACCAGACCGCCGTTGATGAAATCGCGGGATCATTGAATTTGCCGACCCATCAAGGGATCACGACGGTGCAGCGGCGGCAGCAGGAGTTCCGGCGCGAGCTCGCGGGGTTCCGATCATCGCTACTCGATCCGGGCGTAATGGAAGGAATGCAAGCGCGGTTAGAAGCGCAGACAGAGGCGCTGAACGGCCGCACGCAAAAGGAGTTGCGCACCCAAGGCAGGAGCATTGAGGGCATGAGAGAGAAGGTCACGGCGCTGGAACGCGACGTCGCCCGGTTGCTCAAGGAGATGGCGGCGCTCCGCAAGGGTACGGGGCGCGAAGGCCGCGGCGAACGAATCCCGGCGAAGCGGACGGCGTCCGCCGTGAGCGTGGTTGCCGCGGCCGGGCCTAGGCCCAAGCAGGCGGCGCGCGCCGGCACTGCACAAAAGCGCGGCAAGGGGGAATAGCTCATGTTTCCATTTCAAATACATCCGGATCAAGCCTTATCCGAAATCCAAGAGTTCGGGACTAAGCTCAGCCGAGGTTTACAGACGCTCAACGAAATCGGTGATATCGACGTCGGGTGTACGGAAAAAGAGTCCGTGTACACCGAAGACAAGCTCACGCTCTACCGGTTTAAGCCGCTCGTGGAGAAGCTGAACCCGGTGCCGGTGCTGATCGTATACGCACTTGTCAACCGCCCTTACATGGCGGATTTACAGAAGAACCGCTCGCTCGTGCGTGGACTTCTGGCGGGCGGCCTCGATGTGTATTTGATCGACTGGGGTTATCCCGACAGCGCCGATCGGTTTTTATCCTTAAACGATTACATCAACGGTTATATCGATCGCTGCGTGGATATGCTCAGGAAACGGTATAGCCTGGACAAGATTAATCTCTTAGGGATCTGCCAGGGGGGAACGTTTAGCCTCTGCTATAGCGCGATGCATGCCGATAAAGTGAGGAATCTTATTACCACCGTGACGCCGGTCGATTTCCACACGCCCCAGGATTTGCTCAGCCATTGGGTCCGGAAAGTGGACATCGATCTGCTGGCGGACACCATGGGTAATATCCCGGGCGAGATGCTGAACTGGACTTTTCTATCGCTCAAACCGTTCCGGCTCTCGGGGCAAAAATACCTCGATATGGTCAACACCCTGGACGATCCGGTGCTGTGCAAGAATTTCATCCGCATGGAGAAGTGGATCTTCGACAGCCCCGATCAAGCGGGGGAAGCGTTCCGGGAGTTTATCAAGCATTTTTATCAGAACAACGAGCTGATCAAAGGCGAGGTGATGATCGGTGAGAAGAACGTCGATCTCGAAAACATCACCATGCCGGTGCTCAACATCTTCGCCACCGACGACCACCTGGTCCCACCCGCCGCCTCGAAGGCGTTAAAGAAATACGTGGGAAGCGCGGATTATTCGGAGATCGAATTTCCCGGCGGGCACATCGGGATCTATGTGAGCGGCAAAGCGCAGCAGATGATCCCCCCCTCGGTCACCACCTGGCTCGCCGCCAGGTAATATCACGCCAAAAACGCTATTCACGAAAAACCCGGTCCACCTTGCGGGGTGGATCGGGTCTAAAGAGGAAGGGTGGTCGGGAAGGGCTAAGCGGTTGCTTTCTTTACGGCGAGCGCGGCTTTCTTTACCGGCACGGTCCCGTTCTCCTGGGCCTTCTCGAACCAAGCCGCCATCTCATCCTTGGAATCTGTCATGATCTCGGTGGTATTACGCAGGGCGTCCAGCATCTTTTCGTTGTATTCGGTCATGAGCTTGGTTTGGCCCGCCAGGATATCCTTATAATCCTTCGATTCGGTCAGCAAGGTGACCTGCTTGATACCGGTATCTACATAGGTGTTTACCAAGCCGAGTTGCTGTTCGGCCACCTTCTCGAACGTCTTGGTGCTGATCTCGCCTAGTTCCTTTAGTGAAACAAAGCAGGTGCTGCCAAACTGAGCCCAGGGCTGCATAATTTCAAATTGCATATCGTTACCTCACGAAGTTTACCGACGTTGTGCATTGCACATCGCAATGCTGCGTTGCATCATACGGCGGCTATACCTCACTGTCAAGTCGGTAACAAGACGTAAAGATTCAAGCTACGAAACCCTTGCTCCACGACCGTGAGCATGACAATCGCATAACGCAATGATCGGATTTTTTATCACGAGTCTATTTGCCCTTCGCGGGTTTGCCGGCAAACGGCGCGACGGTTTTCTCCATGCCGCGTTCCGCCCAAGCGCTTAGTTCATTCTTGCACTCGCTGAATAGATCGTTGGTGCCGCGGACGATCTCGACGAACTTGGCGCCGTATTCGGAGGCCAGAGCGGCTTGATGCGCCAGTAAGTCCTTCGGGTCCTTAACGACGCTAATCAAATTCACTTCCTTGGCGCTTGCCTCGAGACAGGTGCTGAGGATTGCTTCCTGCTGCGCCGTCATTTTCTCCACTAGCTTGGCATTGATTGCACCAAGCTCTTTCATGGACTCGAGGGCGCTTTTGCTCAAGGCGGCCCATTGGTCGATTATTTCTCGCTGCATACGCTTATCTCCTGGTATCAATCGTCATTGACGGTGGATAAGGCCAATAGCCGGGGGGATCAAAAGCAGCTTACTGTGAGGCGGCGCGCCGGTCAACACGAGAAGACAAGGAAGCTCGTGACGTAGGCGAGACCGGCGCAGGATGGTAAACTGCAAAAAATACGCGTTTGCGGTGACAACAGAAAATCGGAGGTTGCATTCATGACGATGGCACACGACGGAGCAAAGAGGACAAAAAACAAACGGCTTTTGCAATGGGTGGAAGAGATTGCCGGCCTTTGCAATCCCGATCGCATCTATTGGTGTGATGGTTCCAAGGCCGAATACGATCGTTTATGCGAAGAGATGGTGCAAAAAGGGACCTTTATCCGCTTAAACCCGAAGAAGAGACCGAATAGCTTTCTGGCGCGTTCTCACCCGACCGATGTCGCGCGCGTCGAGGACCGAACGTACATCTGTAGCGAAAAGCAGGAAAACGCCGGCCCCACGAATAACTGGATGGAGCCGCAAAAGATGCGGGGCATACTCCGCGAATTATTCGAGGGTTGTATGCGCGGCCGCACGCTGTATGTGATTCCCTTCAGCATGGGACCGATTGGATCGCACATTTCCCATATCGGGGTTGAGATCAGCGATTCCGCCTATGTCGCGGTGAATCAGCGCATCATGACCCGGATGGGTCAGGCCGCTCTCGATGTGCTGGGTCCGGACGGCGACTTCGTACCGTGTGTGCATTCGATCGGCGCACCCTTGCAGCCGCATCAGGAAGACGTGGTGTGGCCGTGTAATGACACCAAATACATCACGCACTTTCCCGAGACGCGTGAAATCTGGTCATTCGGGAGCGGTTACGGCGGAAATGCCTTACTCGGTAAGAAGTGTTTCGCGCTGCGCATCGCATCGGTGATGGCGCGCGACCAAGGCTGGCTGGCCGAGCACATGCTGATCCTCGGCGTCGAATCCCCGGCTGGCGAGAAGACCTACGTGTCGGCGGCCTTTCCGAGCGCCTGTGGCAAGACAAACTTTGCGATGCTGATCCCGCCCAAGGCCTTGGATGGATGGAAAGTGACGACCATCGGGGATGATATCGCGTGGATCAAACCCGGGGCGGACGGGCGCTTCTATGCCATTAATCCCGAAGCGGGGTATTTCGGCGTGGCGCCCGGCACCAACATGGAATCGAATCCCAATGCCATGTTAACCCTGAAAGGGAACTGCATTTACAGTAACGTCGCGTTAACCGACGACGGCGACGTGTGGTGGGAAGGGATGACGAAGGAGCCGCCCGCGCATCTCATCGATTGGAAGGGAAATGACTGGACACCCGGTAGCGGCACGCCGGCGGCGCATCCGAACGCGCGCTTCACGGCGCCGGCCCATCAGTGCCCGTCGATCGATCCGAATTGGGAGAACCCGAACGGCGTACCCATCAGCGCCTTCATCTTCGGCGGGCGTATCAGTAAGAACTTCCCACTGGTTCTGCAAGCATACGACTGGGAACATGGGGTCTACCTCGCGGCGACCATGGGGTCGGAAGCGACCGCCGCCGCGGTGGGCCAGGCCGGGATGCGGCGCGATCCGATGGCGATGCTCCCGTTCTGCGGTTACAACATGGCGGATTACTGGAAGCATTGGCTGCGTATTGGCCGTCAGCGCGTCGCCACTCCGCCCTTGGTGTTCCGTGTCAACTGGTTCCGTAAAGACGACAAGGGCAAGTTCATCTGGCCGGGCTACGGTGAAAACATGCGGGCGCTGAAATGGGTGGTCGACCGCTGCCGCGGGCGGGCGCGGGGCGTCGAGAGCCCCCTCGGCTGGGTGCCGCCGTTCGAGGAATTGGTCTTGGACGGTATCGAGTTTTCAAAAGATCGCTTCTACGAGATCATGAACATCGACCGGGAACGGGCGCGGCAAGAAGCGAACGATCAAGAGGAGCTGTTCACGCGTTTCGGAGACCATCTCCCGCGCGAGATGGAAATCGAGAGAGAGTTACTGCTATCGCGTCTCTATCACTCACCGACCGTTTGGGACTTGAGGTCCGCCAGCGCTACGTAGCAGGACGGACATCAGCGGACAGGTGGCCTTTGTCTTCGGCGGGCCGCCGGCCGTTGACCGCGATGTCGGTTCCGGTGATGTACCCGCTCGTGTCCGCCGCGAGAAAGTCAACCGCGGCGGCGATTTCTTCAGGCTCACCCCATCGCCCCTTGGCAAGCTTCGCCTTAATCGCTTTGCGGATTTCATCCGGGATTTCCGCCACCACGCCCGCGCCGTGTCCCGGTGATACGGTATTAACGGTGATCCCCTGATCCGCGAACTCCCGAGCCAAGGATTTGGTAAAACCCAGCATACCCGCCTTGGCGGCCGCAACATCGGTTTGCCCGACTTGCCCGGGAGGCCCGTTAACCGAGGAGATATTGATTATCCGGCCGAAGTGCCGTTCCGCCATCGCCGCGATCACGGTACGCGTAACATTGAATACGCTGTCGAGGTTGGTGTCCAGAACTGTCTGCCAGTTCTCGTGTTTACTGTCGTCCCGGGTGATGCCGACGCAGTTGACCAGGATATCGACGTGGCCGTAGTGACCCTCGATCCACCTCTCCATCTTGGCGCAATCATCGCATCGGGCGACATCACACGCGATGATACCAAGTTCATAGCCGGCCCGGCGTCTCGCCGCTTGCCATTGGCGCGCAGCGGCCGATTCGTGGCGAGGATACGTGGCGATGACTAAGAAACCCGTGTCCGCAAGCCGCAAACAAATCGCCGTTCCGATGCCGCCAGTTCCGCCGGTGACTAAAGCCACTCGCCCGCCGTGCTGCGACCGGTGGTACGGACGGAACTGCGTCCAGGTGCGGCGCAGCTCCGCGGCGGCCGCGGAAACGATCCGATTCCATTCGTCCCGCTGATGTGCTGCTAAAGTATCGAGCGATTGCCCGAACACCGTGGCGGCCTGGACGCTCGAGTTGAGCGCCATGGTCCAGGCACGGCTCCATACTGCGAAAACTTTGAGTGGCATCGTGTCGAGAAACATAGCTATCACGCCTCCCGATTTTCGTTGGTTTTCTGCGTCGATGGTTGAGGTTGATTTTCTTGCTTCGTACCCGCATCGCCTTCGCTCTGAGTGGGATTAGTCATGCCGGCGGCCCGGAACAAGCTGTCTTGCATTTTCTTGAAGACTTCCAGGTTTCGCCGGGTGATCTCGGTCAAGGCCATGAGGGGATTGTTTTTAACAGCGTCGCTAATCTGCGTGTGGAATAGCTTCTGCTGTTCGGTAAGCATGCCTAGGCTGCGTTCGATAAAATTGCCCGCCAAGCCTTGGACCGCGTCTCCGTAGAAACGGATAATTCGGAGGAGAGTATGGGTGGTGAACAGCGGCTCCCCATGGTCCTCTTCTTCGGTGATGATTTGGAGCAAGATGCTCCGGGTGATGTCTTCGCCGGTTTTTTGGTCCGTGACACATAATTCAATCCCGGCCAACACCAGCGTCCGCACATCCGCGAGGGTGATGTATTTGCTCTCGACGGTATCGTACAGGCGGCGATTCGGGTACTTTTTGATGACGCGCTTATCACCCGTCGCGGCGCCACCCGCAGCGCCGATGGAATTTTCGCGCTTAGCCATCACATCATGTGCTGCCCGCCGTTGATGGTGAGATCGGCGCCGGTAATAAAATTGGCGCGGTCGGACACCAGAAAATCAACTAAGTAAGCCACTTCTTCGGAAGTTCCTAGACGTCCCACGGGGATCTGGGCGATTATTTGATTGCGAATGTTTTCAGGGACGGCCATCACCATCTCGGTGGCGATATACCCAGGTGAGACCGTGTTCACCGTGATCGCCTTGCGCGCGACTTCTTGCGCCAAGGACATGGTGAAACCATGCATGCCGGCCTTGGAAGCGGTGTAGTTGGATTGCCCGATCTGACCTTTCTGGCCGTTGATGGACGAGATATTGATGATCCGCCCATAGCCACGGTCGATCATCCCCGAAATGACGTGCCGCGTGACATTGAAGACACTGTCGAGGTTGGTCCGCAGGACCGTGTCCCATTGCTCTTTGCTCATCTTGCGCAGCGTCGCGTCCGCCGTGATCCCCGCATTGTTGACGAGGATGTCGATGGGGCCCGGGTCTTTTTCGATCTCGCCGATCATCCGGCCGCAGGCGTCGAAGTCGGTCGCATCGACACGGTAGATCTTGAAGTCGTAGCCTTCGGCGCGCATCTCCGTCAACCACTTTTGCGCCTTTTGTTCGTTGCGGTAATTGGTGGCGACCTTGGCGCCGGACGCCGCGAGTTGTGTGCAAATGGCCGCGCCGATCCCGCTCGTCCCCCCGGTGATCAGCGCTACGCGCCCGCTGAGATCTGTCTTCATTACTCTTTCGCTTTGATCTGTCTTCATTACTCTTTCGCTTTCAACGCTCCACCGCTAGAGCAACGCCTTGGCCACCGCCGATGCATAAGGTCGCAAGGCCCTTGCGCACATCGCGGCGGATCATCTCGTACACCAGCGACACCAAGACACGCGCCCCGGAGGCGCCGATGGGGTGGCCGAGCGCAATCGCGCCGCCGTTGACATTCACCTTGGCCAGGTCCCACCCGACATCGCGGTTCACGGAAATCGCCTGGGCCGCAAAGGCCTCGTTCGCCTCGATAAGATCGAGATCCTGAACCTCCCATCCGGCTTTCCGCAAGCACCGCTGCGTCGCGGGCGTCGGACCTGTCCCCATCATGGCGGGATCGACGCCGGCCGTGCCATAAGCAACAATTCGCGCCAGCGGTGACAGGCCCAGGGCCTTGGCCTTGCTTTCGGTGGTGACGATCACGCCCGCCGCGCCGTCATTGATTCCGGAAGCATTGCCTGCCGTGACCGAGCCCTCCCGGGCAAAGGCGGGTTTCAGTTTGCCCAGGGCTTCGGCGGTCGTGCCGTGACGGGGGAATTCATCGGTGTCAAAGATGATCGGGTTGCCTTTTTTTTGCGGAATTTCGATGGGGATGATTTCCTTTTTGAAATGCCCCGCCTCCTGAGCGGCCTCGGCTTTTTGCTGCGAGAGCGCCGCGAACGCGTCCTGCTCCTCGCGCGAGATAGCGTACTTTTTGACGATGTTTTCGGCGGTCATGCCCATGTGATAATTATTAAAAACATCCCATAAGCCGTCGTTGATCATCGTATCTACTAACTTCCATTCGCCCATCTTCTGGCCGGTGCGTGAGGCGGGGAGCACGTGCGGCGTCAGACTCATATTTTCTTGACCGCCGGCCACCACCAGCTCGGCATCACCGGCGCGAATCGATTGCGCGGCCAAAGCCACCGCTTTGAGCCCGCTGCCGCATACCTTGTTGATGGTCATACACGGCACCGAGTGCGGCAGACCCGCGCCCAGCGCCGCCTGCCGCGCCGCGTTCATGCCGACGCCCGCGGTCAGGACCTGGCCCAAGATCACTTCCTCGATGTCCTCGGGTTTAATCCCGGTCTTGGACAAGAGCGCAGAGATCACCTTCGCGCCCAGCGTCGCCGCCGGAATTGTCGCGAGCGTTCCCCCAAAGGATCCGACGGCCGTCCGGCCGGCGGCCACGATAACTACGTTTTCAGCCATTTAGTTCTCCGTACTGACACCGCGTTCGCGGTACTGACCCAACGGTATGGCTCGGGCGCTTCAGGTCAGCCGCGGCGCTCGAACGAGGCGCATACGTACAGCAAATTTACACTTCCGTAGACCCTGCTGTCTATCCGGTGAGCACGAGGATCGCTGCGATGCAATATGCAGCGTAACAAAGTACGCTCGGAGAATCTAGTGGGACCCTCTTTGCAGACTCATTTTCGGCTTAGAAAATACCGTACCTTACTCTGGCGCCTGGGCCCTAAGTCAAGGTTCCCCGTCGCGTGCTACGGTTGACGTGAAGACGTACCCCGCTGCACGCACGGACTTGATGAGCACGGGTCGTTCCGGATCCGGCTCGATCTTCCGGCGCAGCCGCCCGACCTGCGCGTCGATGCTGCGGTCGAACGGACCCGCCTCACGGTGGCGGGTAAGCTCCAGCAACTGGTCGCGGGAAAGTACGCGATTCGGATGCTGCACGAAAACCGCGAGCAAATCGAACTCGCCCGTCGTCAGCGCCACTTCCTTTCCATCCGGCGCGACCAACCGGCGGCTCGCGAGATCGAGTTGCCATCCCACAAACCGCACCGTGGTATCTATCGTGCCTGCCTCCTGCCGCGCGGGGCGACGGGTGCGCCGGAGCACGCTGCGCACCCGCGCCAGTAGCTCCCGGAGATCGAAGGGCTTTGCTAGATAATCATCCGCGCCGATCTCGAGACCGATGATCCGATCGAGGGTCTGGCCTTTACCGGTCACGATGATCACGCCCACATCGGAATGCTCGCGCAGGTAGCGCGCGAGGGAGAGACCGTCCTCGCCCGGCAGGCCGAGATCGAGAATGACGAGGTCCACGGCCTGCCCGGCCAGCACGCCGCGCAACCCCTGTCCGTCCCCCAGAGTGCTGACACGGTAACCCTCTTGCGCCAGGTAGGTTCGTATCAATTCCCGGACGTCCGGTTCATCGTCGACGACCAGGATGTGCGGCGCAACGCTCATCATCGTTCACACGGTTTGCATTCGCTTCCGTTTCAATTGATCCGGCTCTGGATGGAGTTACACACTGTTACCCACCGTTACGCAATGGCGACGCCGGGACATCAAGCGATTACACCCGCCGGTTAGCCTTTTCTTTCGAGAGGGGGACGGCTAGAACCAGCGCGTCCCCGGTGAGTCGGGGGAAAACCCGGCGTTTTGAACGATCCCGCGCGTGCAACGCGGAGGCATTGTGCCGCAACGCCCGGTCCCTGTGAATACAAACGCGCGAGGTATACCACGATGGGAACTGTGATCCGGCTTCTCGAACAGGGCGCCCGCGGGCGGCATGCGGATGGGGGCGTGCCCGCCGGGCCTGGCGTGTCGTTGCCGTGGATGATGGCGCTGACCCCGTGGTGGCCGGCCGTGCTGGCCTTTGAATTCTGGTCGCGGCTGCTCACGGCTCACGCGGCTGCCTTGCGGTGCTCGCAGGCCGGGGAAGCCTCACCCGGGTGCGCGGAAATAGCCAGGGAGCGCCATGCTTCGGCGGCGGGAAAGGTGGTGCCGATGGCCGAATTCAAGGCCCGGCGCGTCTCGTCGTGACCGTTTCGACGGTTCATCCGGATCACCCCCGGGCGCGTGGCTGCCCCGTGTGCGTGGTCGATGATGAACCCGGGGTGCGCGAGCTGCTCTCTATGCTGTGCGAGTCGGCTGGGCTGACCGCCGAGGCCTATGACTCCGCCGAGTCGTTCTTGAGCGCCTACCGCTGCGAGCCTATCCGGGCCCGCTGCCTGGTGCTGGACTTTTGTTTACCGGGAATGAGCGGTCTCGATCTTCTGAAGGAACTCAACGCGCAAGGGGTTCGCCTCCCGGTGCTGCTGATGAGCGGCCGCGCCGAGAGTGCGACGGTGGTCCAGGGGCTCAAGCTCGGCATCGTCGATTTTTTCCCCAAACCGTTCGAGATGGAGGCGCTGTTGGGTCGCATCCTCGAGTTAGTCGGGCCAAATGTACCGGCCAAGGACAGAGCCGGCACCCCGCAACGTGACCACCGCGCCGGCTTCCAGCCAATTTTTAGCGACTTGTAACGGGCGATCACGGAGTAGAATTACCGAGCGCCCGTAGGGCCGAGGTCCTTCCGGCATCAGCCCGGTGGGGCATCCAAGATCCCGCGCACGGCCTGCGCCAGGTCTTCGCTACGGTAGGGTTTCATCAGCAGCCGCGCGCTCTCGTCGAGCTTACCTGCACCCATGATGGTAGTCCTGGGATAGCCCGAGGTGTAAAGCACCTGGAGAGCCGGCCGGCGCCTATTGGCTTCCAACGCGAGCGCGTGCCCATCCAGGGTCCCCGGCAGCACCAGATCGACGAACAGCAGATCGATGGCCTCACCGTCCTCCAAGAGGGCCAGGGCCGCCTGGCCCTCGGCGGCCTCCAGCACTTTGTAGCCAAGCTCGGACAAGTAGGTGACGGCGAGCGCCCGCACGTCCGCATCATCCTCGACCACCAGGATGGCCTCTCGGCCCCGCAAGTCTTCCAGGGGCAGGGGGGCCTGGGCGACGGCAGCGGCCAGCGCGTCCTTGGCCCGCGGCAGGTAGAGCTTGACGGTGGTGCCCTTTCCGCGCTCGCTCCGGACCTTCACCTGCCCGCCGGATTGCCTGGCAAAGCCGTAGACCATGGAGAGCCCGAGCCCGCTGCCCCTGTCCGTGGTCTTGGTGGTGAAGAACGGCTCGAAGGCGTGTCTCTTGGTCTCCTCCGACATCCCCTCGCCAGTGTCGCTCACGCACAGCAGCACGTAGTCACCCGGCGTGACCTCGGCCTCCGGCACCGTGGGGTTCTGGCCCAGGGTGACGTTGGCGGTCTCGAGAACGAGCCGCCCGCCTTCGGGCATGGCATCGCGCGCGTTTAAGGCGAGATTGAGGAGCGCCGCCTCGACCTGCCCGCGATCGGCAAGCGCCGCCCACAGGTCCACGTCCGGCGCTAGCGCGATCTCGATGGGCTCCCCCAGGGTCTGGCGCAGGACCTGTATCATCCCGGCGACGATTTCATTCAAATCGACCGCTTGCGGTTGCAAGACCTGCCGGCGGGCGAAGGCCAGGAACCCGTGCACCCGCTCCGCCCCGCGCTCGGTCGCCCGCGCCGCTGCATCCCGCAGCTTTTGCCCGGCAAGGTCGTCCTGGAGCCGCGCCTCGAGCAGCTGTAGATTACCCCCGATGACGGTGAGGAGGTTATTGAAATCGTGCGCAATACCGCCGGTCAGTTGGCCTACGGCCTCCATCTTCTGGGCCTGCGCCAGGGCCTCCTGCGCGTGCACCAGGTCGTCGATGTCGGAAGACACGCCAAACCACTTGATCACTCGGCCACTCGGGTCGGCTATCGGGCGGACACGGGTCAGGTGCCAGCGGTAGCCGCCGGCGGCGCTCTGCAGGCGGTATTTGATCTCGTAAGGCTGCTCCGCCGCAAGCGCTTGCCGCCAGCGGGATTGATCCCGCGCCCACTCCTCGGGGTGCAGGGTCTGCGTCCAGCCGAGGCCGTCCGCCGCACCGGGCGGAAGTCCCGTGAGCTCGTAGAACCTCGGATTGGTGTAATCACAGAAGCCGTCGGGACGGTGGGTGAAGATGATGTCCGGGACCGTCTCGGCCAAGGTGCGGAACCGCTCCTCGCTCTCGCGTAGCGCCTCCTCGCCGCGCTTGAGCTCGGTGATCTCGGTGTAGATCACCACCACGCCCTCGATACGGTCCTCGTGGGTCCGATAAGGCAGCACCCGCTGGATGTACCACTCGCCCCCCACCGTGCGCACCTCGCGCTCGATCGGGGTGAGGGTATCGAGAACCCGCTGGGCGTCGGATAACAGGTAACCATCGGAAAACTTATTGGCGATATCGGCCACCGGCCGGTTGACGTCCGAGGGGATGAGGTTGAACAAGCGGGTGGAGGCGGGCGTGTAGCGCTTGATGCGGAATTCCCGGTCGAAAAACAGGGTCGCGATGTGGGTGCTGGCGAGCAGGTTATCGAGGTCGTTGTTGGTGCCTTCCAGATCGGCGACCTTCTCCTCGAGCTGGGCGTTGACCGTGGTGAGCTCTTCATTGAGGGACTGCAACTCCTCCTTCGAGGTCTCCAATTCCTCATTGGTGGATTGCAGCTCCTCGTTCATCGACATGGCCTCTTCGTTCGAGACCTTCAGTTCTTCGTTGGCGCTCTCCAGGTCCGCGACCACGCTTTCCAGCTCTTTCTTGACGCTGGTGAGCTCTTCTTCCAAGTGGCCTACCGCCGCCGCCTCCTCGATGGCGCGCGGCGCCGGCTCGGCCTCGGCCGCCGGTGGTGCCGAAAAGGTCACGAGCCACAGCCCCACGCCCTGCCTCTGGTCCTCCACGGGCGTCACCGTCACCCGTACCGGGAGGGAGGTGCCGCCCCGTTTCACCCGGGTCATCACTACCGCCGGCTGCTCCTCCCGCATCGCCCTATGCAGGGCGGCGCGCAGCTTGAGGCGCAGACCCTCGCGGGCCATGGCCAGGAGGTCGTCGGTCGGTTCGCCCGCGGGGTGCACCAAGTAGTCGCCGGTCTGGCCATGGAAATAGAGGGTCTGGCAGTCACGGTTGACCAGCACGGCGGCCGGGGCATAGCGCGCCAGCAGGAGCGCCCGGATCACCTCCCCATGGTCGCCGGACCTGGCCGGGCGTGGCCGCGGCCCGCCCGGGCACTCGCCGGGTAGGGCCTCCGGGAGGAGCGGAAAGTCCGCCGGCACCTGCCGGACCGGCCCGCTGCGCCGGTAGATCCGCCACTTCTTCGAGAGGGGCTCGAACAGGCTAAGTTGCTGGCCGACGGTCTCGGACTTGCCCAGGAATAGATAGCCGTTGTGGTTGAGGGAGAAATGAAACAGCGCGATGACCTTCTGTTGCAACTCGGGCTCGAGATAGATGAGCAGATTGCGGCAAATGATGAGGTCCAGGCGCGAGAAGGGGGCATCGGTGATCAGGTTCTGCGGTGCAAACACTACCGCTTCGCGCAGCTCCTTTTTGACCCGGTAGCTATGGCCGGACTTGGTGAAGAACCGGGTAAGACGCTCCAGAGCGAGGGACGAGGCCATGCCCTCCGGGTAGGTCCCCACGCGGGCGATCTCGAGCGCGTGGCTATCGATGTCGGTCGCGAAGATCTGGAGCTTGCCATTGCGCTCGCTGCTCGCCACCCGCTCGAGGAGGCACATGCCGAGGGAGTACGCCTCCTCGCCGGTGGCGCAACCGGTGACCCACACGCGCAGGGGCGCCTCGGGGTGCTTGGCCGCCACGAGCTTTGGGATCACCTCCGCTTCGAGGACCGCCCAGGCCTCGGGCTCGCGGAAGAATTCGGTCACGCCGATCAGGAGGTCCTTGGCCAGGGCCTTGATCTCGTCCGGGGTGTCCCGCAGATACTGGCCGTAGTCGCCGATCGCGGCGATATGATTGAGGCCCATGCGCCGCTGGATACGGCGCAGCAGCATGGCCTTCTTGTAACAGCGAAAGTCATGCCCTTCCCGAGTGCACAACAGGGCCAATATGGGGTGCAGAGGGTCGTGCCGCGTGCCGCGGGGATCGGGATCGGACCGCCACGCAGATGGGCATGCTCGACATACTCCAGCAGCGCCGCGGGCATCTGTTCCACGGGCAGCACGTAATCCACGAGCCCGGTGGCCATGGCGCTGCGAGGCATACCGTCGTGCTCCGCGGTGTCCGGGCTCTGGACCATCACCAGGCCGCCCTCCGCCTTGATCGCCTTGAGCCCGAGCGTGCCGTCGCTGCCGGTGCCCGAGAAGATGATGCAGATGGCCCGCTCCTGTTGGTACTCCGCCAGGCTCCGCAAGAAGCCGTCGATGGGCCGCGGGATGCCGGGACGTGCCACCGCCGCCCCGAGATGCAGGACGCCCCCCTTGATCGTCAGTAACGCGTTCGGCGGGATGATGTGGACGTGCTCGGCCTGGACCAGCGCTCCATCGTGCGCCTGTGCCACCTCCATCGGGGTATGCCGGCGCAGCAGTTCCGGCAGGTGGCTCACATGGGTGGGATCGAGATGCGGGATCACCACGAAGCCGAGGCCGCTCTGGGCCGGCATGGCGCTGAAGAACCTCTTCAATGCCTCGAGCCCCCCGGCCGAGGCACCGATCGCGACCACCGGAAAGTCCCTTGGGCGGCCTGCGCCAGGCTCATCCGGATCGGCCGGCGCGCCCGCCACAGGGCGTTCCTTATCCCCGCCGGGCCCCGATCGATCTGCCGGGGGTTTTTTTGTGCGCCCTCTTACCATGATGGACCCCGCTAAGAACGCTACACGCCGCGGGCTCCTCCGAGCTAACGCAGCGGGCCGATCACCACCACTTGGACGACCAAGAAAGGATGGTAAACCGATCCGGACCTATTGCCGGCGCGAAGCGGTCAGCCCCTGATCTCCAGCCGGGATGCATCTATGAACGACGGTCCCTCCCCTATTCGGTCATAGGTTCATATCGCCTTAGTCTATAGGTTTTGTGCAGTGTGTCAATGCACGGACGGCGGGCCGCCGGGTTCAACC
>JALZJW010000013.1 GCA_030859565.1 Pseudomonadota bacterium | reverse complement strand
GGCCGCCTCGCTTCCTTTGCTCGCTGCACAGCGCGGGCTCCCCTATGTGATCATAAATCGCGGGGCGACCGAGCATGACGGGCATCCGTCGGTGAGCCTGCGAATGGAAAGCGATGTCCTCGACACTTTCCCCCCAGCCGTCGAACAAGCCCTTAAGGCCGGGCCCCTCACCTCAAATCGTGGTTCTTCCGCGAATTGATCTTGCGCCCAAACCAACCCACTGCGGCTCCCATGGCGAACGTTGCTCCCAGAAACACTATCGCCGGGCCCGATAGAGATTCAGAGGTCATCGGCGAGGGAGGGCTCCTTGCCCTGAAAAGGTGACTTCAGATCGGGCAGGCGTGCAAAGTGTAACCTCCATCCGATGGTTGGATTTGCGCTCGTCTTGCTATGCCTCGCGGGCAGCCCAATGACCGATCCCCGCTTCCGCGCGCCGGACGTATACCAGCCAACGGAACTGGCGGCGCTTGAGGAGCGATTGCAGACCAAAGCTGGCAGGGGAGATCGGCGAGCGCAATGTGTTCCGCTCGCAGGCGCTGCAGGCCGCGGCGGATTACCTCCGCACGCAATGGGCGTCGCTGGGCTATCAGGTCGTGTCCCAGAACTACGAAGCCCACGGTGTGCGCAGCGAGAACCTCGAAGTTACGCTGCCGGGCGTGAGCCGGCCGAGCGAGATCATCCTCATCGGGGCACATTACGATTCGGTAAGAGGCAGCCCGGGGGCCAACGACAACGCCAGCGGCGTGGCAGCACTGCTAGAGCTCAGCGGCGCACTGGCTCAGGCGAAGCCGGCGCGCACGCTGCGCTTCGTCGCCTTCGTCAATGAGGAACCGCCGTTCTTCTACTGGGGCGAGATGGGCAGCAAGGTATACGCCGAGGGGGCCCGCGCCCGGGGCGACGATATACGGCTGATGATCTCACTCGAGATGCTGGGCTACTACAGCGACGAGCCGCACAGTCAGCGCTACCCGCCGCTGTTCGGATTCTTTTACCCGGACCGGGCGAACTTCATCGGCTTTGTGTCGAACTTCGGCTCGCGCAGCCAACTGAAAGAGCTAGTGGCCGCTTTCCGTGCCTGCTCTGATTTCCCGGCGGAGTCGCTCGCCACCTTCCAGTTCGTCCCAGGCGTCGCCTGGAGTGACCATCGCAACTTCTGGCGTGAAGGCTATCCGGCGGTGATGGTCACCGACACGGCCTTTTATCGTTATTCCCACTATCACAGTCAAACGGATACGCCCGAGAAGCTCAACTACCCCGCCATGGCACGGGTGGTGACGGGGCTGCAGGCAGCGCTTGGCGTCTTAGCGCGGCAGTCGACAGGCGTAGGACGCGCCGGGTTCCCACGAGGTGAGAGAATCTCGGTGACACATCACGCAGATCTGGGCGCTGTTGCGAGTATCTTGCGCGTACATTGACAGAAACGCGTTCGACCAAGGCAAACGCAAGCCTGGTAGGGGGCTAATCAAGGCAGGCATGATTATAATAGAACACCTTTCACAACCTTGTCACACCCAGAATGACGAAAATATGATCAATCATTGTTACGCTATTTTTCGAGGTATCAAAGGATTAGGCGTGTAAGTGCTTGACATAACAAACAAATAATTTCGCAGCTACGCACTTGAAAACCGCTGTGGGGCAACCCGCCGGGGGTTCGAATCCCTCCCTCTCCGCCATACAAAACAAGCAGCTACGCGTTTAGCCCCGTCCAACCGTGGCATACAATGAGTGAGAACGTAACCCCGAAAAAAACCGTCCCCAAGAAGGGCGAGAAAGCGTCCAGCGTGTTGACCAATCACGATATCTATCTCTTGCGCGAGGGAACGCACGGGCGGCTCTATGAGAAGCTCGGTGCCCATTCGCTCGAAGCGGCGAGCGGAGGAGGCGTGCGCTTCGCGGTCTGGGCGCCTAACGCCGAGAAGGTTTCGGCGGTAGGTGAGTTCAACGACTGGCGCCCGGGCATAGACCCGCTTGCCCCTCGCGAGGATGAATCCGGGATCTGGGAAGGGGTCGTGCCCATGGCCGCGCCGGGTCAGCGCTACAAGTACCATGTCCGCTCGCGCTTCAACAACTACCGTGTTAGCAAGGCCGACCCATTTGCCTTTTGCTGCGAGACGCCGCCCGGCACGGCCTCGATCATAGGGGATCTCGCCTATTCGTGGGGGGACAAGGAATGGATGCACGCACGGGCGGCGAAAAACGCGCTCGATGCGCCCCTCTCGATCTATGAGGTACATCTCGGCTCCTGGCGGCGCATACCGGAGGAGGACAACCGCTCCCTCAGTTACCGCGAGATGGCGCGCCGGCTCGCCGATTACGTGCAGGAGACGGGCTTTACCCACGTTGAGTTCTTGCCGCCCATGGAGCACCCCTTTTACGGATCCTGGGGCTACCAGACGACCGGTTACTTCGCGCCGACGGCGCGCTACGGGTCACCACAGGATTTCATGTATCTCATCGATCACCTCCATCAGCGCGGCATCGGCGTTATTCTGGACTGGGTGCCTTCGCACTTCCCGGGCGACGAGCACGGGCTCCGCTATTTCGACGGCACCTGTCTCTACGAGCACTCGGATCCCAAGCGCGGCTACCATCCCGAGTGGCACAGCTACATCTTCAACTATGGCCGGCACGAGGTGCGGGCGTTTTTGCTCTCAAGCGCCCTCTTCTGGCTGGATAAATACCATGTGGATGGGCTGCGCGTGGACGCCGTTGCCTCCATGCTCTATCTCGATTACGGGCGGCCCGACGGCGAATGGGTTCCGAACCAGTACGGCGGTAACGAGGATTTGGACGCGATCCGTTTCCTGCGAATGCTGAACGAAAGCGCCTATCGCGATCACTCCGATACGCAAATCACGGCCGAGGAATCCACCGCCTGGCCGATGGTCTCCCGGCCAGTCCACGTCGGGGGGCTTGGTTTCGGTATGAAGTGGAACATGGGCTGGATGCACGACACTCTCGGCTATTTCGCCCGCGAGGCCATCCATCGCAGGTACCACCATCACCAGTTGACCTTCAGCATCTGGTACGCCTTTCACGAGAATTTCGTCCTGCCGCTCTCGCACGATGAGGTCGTCTACGGCAAGGGCGCGCTCATCGGCAAGATGCCGGGCGATGAATGGCAGCAGTTCGCGAACCTGCGCCTGCTCTATGGGTATATGTGGGCGCACCCCGGCAAGAAGCTGCTCTTCATGGGGTGCGAGTTCGGGCAGAAGTGGGAGTGGAATCACGATGCAAGCCTCGAATGGCATGTGCTCGAGTATCCGCTGCACGCGGGGATCAAGCAGTGGGTGGGGGATCTGAACCGCTGCTATCGTGCCCACCCGGCGCTCTTCGAACGCGACTTCAGCCAGGATGGGTTCCAGTGGGTGGACTGCAACGATGCGGAGGTGAGCGTCATCAGTTTCCTGCGCAAGAGCGCGCAGGGGGAGTGGCTGCTCGTGGTCTGCAACGCGACGCCTGTCGTCCGCGACAACTACCGGGTGGGCGTGCCCCTGGGAGGCTACTGGGAGGAGTGCATGAACAGCGATGCCGCCTGTTACGGCGGCGGTGGCCAGGGCAACCTGGGCGGCGTGGAGGCGGCGCCAGTAGCGGCCCACGGGCGCTACCATTCGCTCGTGCTCAGGCTTCCGCCGCTCGCGGTGCTCTACCTCAAGCCGCGGCCGCCGGGCAACTCCAGGCCTTACTCACGCGTATCATAAAGCGCATCATGAGGGTTGACACGCAAGGGCTATCTCACTGAAGCGCCGGGAATGACCTCTGGCCGATAAGCCAGATACATGGACCTCCTGAGGATCCGGATGGTGCGCTCGGTCCCCTGCAATTGGCGGCCTGCACCTACCGCATTGCGCTCTGGCTCCGGTCGAATACTGAACCGCCGCGCCATGCGGCTGCAAATTCTACCGATGTCATGAAGGGATGTCGGTATCTCTTACAACCATTGATCTCAGCGGCGGCAGCAACGGGCTGATTATCCTCATGGTTTTTTTTCGGCATGATGCTTGAGCAGCAATGTCATCACGCCGTTCTCTACTCCAAGCTGAATGGGGTCCAACTCGACCTTGTGTCACATTCCGCGAGCGTAGATAGGCGTGATGGGGATGCGGTAGCGATACGCTGCCGCTGCGTGGTGACTTCAATGTTACACAATTCGTGGAGGAATCTATGTCAAGGTTAAAATTAAGATACGGAATAGGGAAAGTGAGTGCCGTAGCAGCGTTTGTGGGCGTTGCTGGCCTCTCTCTCCCCCAAGCGCTGGCTACCCAAGGATCGGACCTCCGGACGGACCGAGCGAAGATTGAATACGCGCTCCAGAAGCAGGAATGCGATACGCTGAAACATAGCCAACCACAAGGCTACGAATCTTGCCTGCAGAAGGCCCAATCGACGCGCGACAATCTGCTCACCCAAGCCCAAGGCTCGGAGCAAGGGGCACAAGGTTCCGCGTCCGGGTCGGGACAGCAGAAAGGGCCGATCGACAAAATGACCTCAGCCGTTAAAGAAACAGTTGCGGACGCTAAAGAGTTTTTCGGTTCGTCGAACCAAGGACGCGAGGGCCAGCAGCCACAGGGACAAAGCATGGGGCAAGGGCAACAAGGGGGCGTTACTCAAGGCCAGAATCCATTGCAGCAAGGTTTTGAAGCTAGACATGGCCAGGATTTCGCCCAGCAAAGCTCTGGCGCAGGCAGTGGACAGGGTGGCCAAAATTTCGGACAGCAAGGAACCACCCAAGGCCAGCAGTTCCACGGTCAACAAGGGCAATCTGGCCAGGGATCGTTCCAGGGCGGCCAGCAGCAGCCCCAAGGCCAATCTTGGCAGCAAGGTACGGGCGGCCAACAAGGCCAATCTGGCCAGGGATCGTTCCAGGGCGGCCAGCAGCAGCCCCAAGGCCAATATGGGCCGCAAGGTTCCGCGTCTGATCAATCACAAGGGCAGTTTTCGGGACAGAAGGAAGGGCCGATCGACAAAATGAGTTCAGCCGTTAAAGAAACGGTTTCGGAGGTTAAAGAGTTTTTCGGTTCGTCGGGCCAAGGACGCGAAGGGCAACAACCTAGCGCCGGGCAAGGCCAAGGCCAGCAACCGTCACAGCAACAAGGGTTTGGCGCAGGGAGCGGACAGCAAGGCCAGCTCCAGGGCTCCTCAAACCAGCGAGGAGGATCACCGAGCAACGGATGGATCGGAGCGAAGCAGGGAGAGCACATGGATCGTGGCGAATATTTCCAAGCACTGGCGCTTCAGCAGTACGTGACGCTGAATCAGGAGTGTAAGACTCTGAAGCAGGACCCTAACGTTTACGACCAGTGTCAAAAACATGCGGAGTCCGTCAGGGACAAGATCGCAGGGATGGCGGAGCAAGGGACGTAGAGATCAGATCGGAGAGGTTGATCCATAGCGTCCGGATGGGGCATAGACGATTTTTTTCGTTGAGCCCTGTGTAACCCGATGACGGCAATGCGAGCAGCAATGCTCGCATTGCCGGCGGGCTGTCAGCATTCCACACGTAGCGCCGGGTTACATAACCGCGCAACGGCGGCCACGTCCATGCGACCGTCACGCGAACTTTTCAAAAGATGGCCGCCACGTCCACGTCGCCTTCCTTGCGCAATACGTTGACGGCTACATCCCGGTCATGGCGGCTAAAACCGAGATCGAGGACGGCATTTCCCACCCTCAAATTCTTGATTTGCAGCCAGTCCAAATAATCGGGCAGCAAGGGACGATAGATACGCAATTGCGGCTTCTCCCCATGGAATGTCAATCCCAGCAATGCCTGTAGCAGATGGAAGGGAGCCCCGCTCGCCCAGGCCTGGGGAGAGCATGCCACCGGGTACTGCGTTGGGCCTTGTCCGGGGCGACGAGGAAAACCGCAGAACAGCTCGGGCAGACGGTAAAGATCCATGGTAGTACTCGCTTGAAACAGCCCGGTGAAGATCGCGAGCGCCTGGTCCTTGAATCCGTAACGGGCGAGCCCCATGGCGATGATGCCGTTGTCATGCGGCCACACCGAGCCGTTGTGATAGGACATCGGATTGTAGCGCGCCGCACTTTGGGCGATGGTGCGCACACCCCAGCCGTTGAACGAGTCTTCACTGAGCAGGATTTCCGCCACGCTCTTTGCGTGTTCGGTACTAGCAATGCCGGTGAACAGCGCATGCCCGGCATTCGATGCAGGCACGCAACAAGGACGTTTCTCCCCGTCCAACGCCAAGGCAAAGTCCTGGATGTCCGCGCACCAAAACGCATCGTTGAAGCGTGTCTTCAACTGCTCGGCCTGTTCGCCAAGCATCTCCGCACGCTGATGCTCGCCGAGAAGCGCGGCCAGCTTGGCAGCCGCCCGCTTTGCCGCGAACACGTACCCTTGCACCTCGCACAAAGCGATCGGCGGCTGCGCCGGCTGGCCGTTCGCATGGAACACCGCATCCGCCGAGTCCTTCCAACCCTGGTTCACGAGACCATTCACGCTCTCGCGCGCATACTCGACGAAGCCGTCGCGATCCAAATCGCCGTAACGGTCAATCCAATCGAGCGCGCGTTCGATATTGACCCAAATACTCTCTATGAAGCTCCGATCGCCGGTCAGGTCGAAATAGGCTCCTGCCAGCAGAATGAACAAGGGCGTCGCATCCACGCTGCCGTAGTAGCGGCGAAAGGGGATTTCATCGAGCGCAGCCATCTCGCCGCGCCGGGCTTCGTGTAAGATCTTCCCGGGCTCGGCATCTTGCGCGGGCGCCTCGGCATCGGCTTGCTCGGCCGCGAGAAAATTCAAGACCCCGCGAGCCAGTTCGGGCTGCATCCAAAGGTATTGTAATGCCGTTATAATCCCATCGCGCCCGAACTCGGTGCAGAACCACGGTACGCCCGCGTGCGGATATAGGCCATACCGTGTCTCGGTTGTGAGCATGTGTAGATCCGCCGAGGAGCGGTGTAACCAGTGATTCAACGGCTCGTTCGACGTAAGAACCTTGGCGATGGCCTCGGTATTCGCCGTGACTGCCACGTTCCATCGGTCCAACATCCGCACGTAGCTCGGGGCGCTTTGGATTCGTTCGCCGATTTCGCAGACCGCGGTCAAAGACAGCTCGTGTTCATCGCGCGGGCCGAGCACCAGCGAAAAATACAGCCGAGCGCCGGTGCCCGGATCCGGATCGCCGCTGGCGATGATCCGGGTATGACGCGACACATGGTCCAAACCGCGGTATGCGAGGATCAGCTCACGGCCTAGGCGGCGTGCAGGAAGACAGTTCCCGCGGACGGCTCGACGAATGCCTCGAACCTCGAAGATATCCGCGTAGTCCGCCTCGAACAAGACGCTTATCCTAAGACTCATCGGGTGATCGCCATAATTCACCAGGCGTATGCGTTCGTATTGCGCTCCCTCCCACAAGAGTTTGGCCCGGAAGATGTGCAGCGTGTCCTTGAGAATACTAAGCTTCGCGGCTTCGTAAAGGTCCGGTGTAGTGAGGTCCACCATTAGAAGGCTATTATCCTTCCGCACCGCGGAGTTGAGTACCAGGGAGACGGCGCCGTTGATCTTCAGCTCCATGCCTGACAGAAAACGCGTCCCTTGATGGTAAAGCCCCTCCTCGCCGAGGCCGATCGGACGGATATCCCCGGATCGGTCGAAGATCCCGAAGGTTTCCCCTTGCTTGAGAACGCGCGCGCGGTCGTCGGCGCGCGCGGAACTCGCACGCACGGACCAATTGTCTTCGACTTGAATCAGTTCTTCCGGCACTGTTGTCTACCCGTGCCCGGCCGCGGCTTATGCTGCCGGTTGTGTCTGGACGCCGGCGTCGATTATAGCGCGGTAGACAGCGAGATAATCGCGGGCCATGCGAGAAGCGCAAAAACGCGCTTCGAATGCCTGGCGGCAGCGTCGGCGACTCACGGCATCGACTTTTGCGACCGCGTTCACGGCTTCCTCCAGATTATCGACGACGTACCCGCTCTCACCGGAACGCACGATCTCGCTTACGGAGCCGCGCCGGTACGCAATAACCGGCGTACCGCAGGCCATCGCCTCGATCATGACCAAGCCGAAAGGCTCCGGCCAGTCGATGGGGAACAGTAAAGCGTGTGCCTGACCGAGAAAATCGTTTTTCTCCTTTTCCCCTATCTCCCCGATAAACTGGACGAGGGGGTCGGCAAGCAGGGGCCGAATACATTCCTTGAAATAGGCTTCATCGACTTTGTCCACTTTGGCCGCGATGCGTAGCTCCATCCCAACGCGCTGTGCGATCCGTATCGCCCGGTCGACACGCTTCTCCGGAGAGATACGTCCTAGAAAAGCCAGGTATTTGCCCGGCCCGGGATACAAGCGGTAGGAATTCTCGGGCAACCCGTGATACACGGTAGCTTGCCAATTCGCGAACGGCAGCGGAGTGCGTTGATCATTAGATATGGACACCACTGGCATCTCGTTGAACTCATGATAAATCGGGACCAGGTCCGGCAGGTCCAAACGGCCGTGCAAGGTAGTCACGTTCGGCAGGTTTAACAGGCGTGTCTGTGGAAAATGCAGATAGTCGATATGAAAATGAACGATGTTGAAATTGTGCGCCTCGCGTCCCACCCGATCCAAAAGCAGCATGTGATGCGCCAATGCGTCACGGCAATCGGTGAGCCGCAACGCGCGATTGCAAACCGGCCGCAGGTGCGCCTGCGTTTGCGAGTCACCACTCGCAAAGAGCGTAACGTCGTGTCCCTGCCGCACTAACTCATCGGTCAAATATGCCACTACCCGTTCCGTGCCTCCATAGAGTTGCGGCGGGACACTCTCATAAAGTGGTGCAACTTGAGCTATTCTCATGGTTCCTCGCTAGGCTGCCGGGCGCCCCCGGGACGCAAGTGATTTACCGGTATTCGGCGGGGACCCCCCCGTGGACTCTGGTACATCGTTTCGCTAATTCATTGTACGTGGTTGCAACCGTTCCTCATATCGGCGAAGGCCGGTATTCAGGGCCGGCACCGATTTCCTGCATGCACGCTTTCGCTGGCATGACGGAGGTCAGCTAGTCACCGCTCTTGTCCACGGTCCGCGTTTCCACCCTAAGCACATGGGCACTCAATATGCCATATCGCATGAGCGGCCCCCTCATCTTGGACTTCGGCACTCCGGGGATTCCCTTCCCCTTGAAAGTGGATTGGGGTGACAGCTACAAGTCTATGATTTTGTTCCTTCTTCGTCAAGTTTAGGAGAATGGGAGTATCCGGTTTGAATACTTGCCCTAAGATTATAGTAGTGACGAACAATGAGCGTGGCACGGGGTATTCCTGTACAAGTTTTACCCATTGTTTTGTAATTTTTACCGCGGCGAGGGTTTCGGCGCCTTACCGTGTAAAAATAACCACCCATGGTGCCTTGCTGGCTCGCGGCCTGAGCCCTGCAACGCCGAGGTGCGGTCGAGGGCCCCTGGCGAAGCACCAGCCGAATTCGGATTGTGCGGTACTTAGATCGTGTTATCGGAGTCCGATACGCCGGCCGAGCTAGGCAGGGTGTAATGTTGCTCGATAATGCCCTTTATTTGTGCGCGGCTCTCGCCGGGAGACAACTTCTCGGACTGCTCGATACGCGCGGCCTCGGCGGCGAGATCTTCATTTTTGAGCACTTCCCGAAACCAGCGCGAGTAATCGCCGTTGCGCAAATGATAGACCCAGGTGGCGTCATCGACTCCCTCGGCGACTTGGCTAAAAACAATGAGATTCTGGGCGCGTAGATTCAACTCGCCTTGTGCACCCCGAAAATAGAAACTACGCTCCCCTAGGTCGCCTTCGGCGTACTTACGGCGGTGCCGGCGCCGTTCGCCGCGGCTCTCCTCGGGGCGGAAGTTAAAAGGCGCATCACCCGTATACCGTTGCCATAGCAACGTCTGTCCGGAGCTGCTCTCCAAGGATTCGAAGGCAGGTGGGCTTTCGGCGACGCATTCCGCAAACTCATCAAGCATCTCGGCCGAGTCCTTACCGAGCGCGATGACGAGATCCACCGATTTCAATACCGCGGAAGCCACCGATTTAGGATGGACGGTAATGAACACGATGCTGGTAAAGCCCTGGGCCAGCGTGATCTCGGCCGGTTCCCAGCCCGCCGACAGCACATGATGGGTCTCGTCCAGCACGATCCAATGCGGCCGTCCGGTGCGGGCGCGCAGATCTTGCAGGCGCGAAATCAATGCACTGAAGAACCGAGGCCGCTCTTCGATCGGCAAGCCTACTAAATTGACCGCAGCATTGCGCGCCGGGTCATCCAATACCTGCAACACCTCATCGACGCTCGGCGCGTCATGGGAATCACCTAGCATGAGCGCATTGTCCGGATCCTCGTAGTCGCCTTCCGGATCGATGACACAGAACTGATAACCGCTTTCGCCAAAGCGTTCCAGTAAACCGGTCGCCAGGGTGGATTTTCCTCCTCCCGACGGCCCGGCCACCAGCAGGTTTATGCCGTATGGAGGAATACGAACCCCCTCGCCGGAGGGACGCGAACCAACATAAAGATGGTGACGTGTAAGCTTGCCCGCGAGGCTGCGCAAATCGTCCTTCAATAGCTCATCGATCAACTCGCGCACACCCGCACTGTGACCCGCTCGGGTGACAAAGTCCGCGTGATCCATAACCGCCGGCAACGCGTTTGCTACGGCTGCCGAGCACTCACACAGCTGCAAAAACGCATGATCGTTCTCGGCATCTCCCACGCCCACTACGTTATGCGCTGAAAGCTTCAGCTCCTCGAGCGCCGCGCCAAGGCCTGTAGCCTTGTTCACGCCCGAAGGCAAAACCATTACCGCGCCCTTGTTGAAGATCACCTGCAGCTCGAGCCCGAGATCTCGAATTACTTCGAGTACCGTAGTCTCGTGCGGTTCGAACGTGGCGACGATCACCCGGCCGACGGACAACGGCACATTTCGTTCGTGAAGCGTGGCGACAAACTCTGGTGGCGGTGTATCCGCGAGAAGCTTCTCCTCACGCGTGGAAGGTCGATATAGTAAAGCGCCGTTCTCGGCGACCACCCAATCGAACAGATCCAGGCGAGGGAACGCGGACACGAGATCCTCAAGCTCGCGGCCGGTCACCAGAAGCAACCGCCTCCCTGAGGCAAGGAGGCGCTCTAAAGCCGTTATCGTGGTTGCATCGACCTGCCCGTTGGTGGCCAGGGTGCAGTCGTAGTCACACGCCAGAGCGAGGTATCGCATTCCGTGGAACCTAGTTGACCTACGGAACCCTTCGCGGCTTGCACTTGGCGATACAGGAAATTACACCAGGTCTCATGGAGACGCTCCCGCGTCCGGGAGGAACGCGATCTATCGAAAATGCGTGCTGCCATCCGCGCATGACCATGCTGAGGCTTCCGGTGTCCAATCCGACTCGTCGACATACTCCGTGACCTCACATCCGTGCGCCTCCTTGTGGATTTCCCAGGAAACGCTATTGTAAATCTGCGCGCCTAGAATAACCGTTAACCCCAACGCCAGGGCCCACCATAAGGACTCTATAAGATTGCGTTCGGCGCGTTCTTCGGCTCTGGTGCGGTTCATTTGCTATCCTCCTGCAAGCTTAAATCGAACTGACATACCTGGGTTCAGCATCGACCGTACCAGATTCATCGACTATAAGGGATCGCACTGATAGCACCGCGTTATCAAAGGCCTACTACAACCGATCGAGCGGGTTAAAGCGTGATCGGCTTTAAATTTCGACGGGCTAGCCTGTAAAAATTACCTATGGTGTTTACATTTTACAGTTTTGCTGCAACGGTGATCATCATCACCATCGGCGCGGTGTTGCAGGCTTCGACCGGGTTCGGCGCCGGGCTCGTGGTCGTTCCATTGCTGGCTTTGATCAGCCTCGATCTGGTGCCGGGGCCGGTAATTTTCGCCAGCTTGATCTTGTCGTCTTTAATGACTTACACCGGTTGCCGCGATATTAAACGAGCGCATCTCAGGGAGGTGATCGTTGGCCTACTGATCGGAATGGTCGCCGGTATCGTCAGCCTGTCGTCGCTCCCCCAGGCCAAGCTGGGCCTCGCCTTCGGGATGCTCATTCTCCGCGCAGTCCTTGTGAGCTGGCTCGGGGTTGCGATGCGGCTGACGCCGGTGAATTCGATCATGGCCGGTGCTCTGTCGGGATTTATGGGCATGACCGCCGCCATCGGGGCGCCGGCTCTCGCGCTGCTCTACCAGCATGAAGAAGGCAAGACCCTGCGCGCGACCCTGGCGCTTTTGTATCTGCTTTCATCCATCGGTATGGTGATGCTGCTCCATCTCGCCGGCCGATTCAGCACGCATGAACTGGTGCTGGGGATCTATTTGATGCCGGGCTGTATCCTTGGATATTTCCTCGCGGGTCGGATCGCCCGGTTCTTCGATCAAGGCTATTCGCGCATCGCGGTGCTGATTATTTCCTCGGCGAGCGCGCTCGTGTTGATCTTGAAAGGGTGAGGATGACGGCTGCCTTCAAGGGGGGCGGCGATCGACAGTAGGTGCATTGCAACGAGAACCAAAGATCGAAACGACAGAAGGCAAGATTTAGGGCGCGCAGCATGATCAGGGGCCGCTTCGAATTCCAACTAAGGATGGGCTTGACTCTCTTGACATTGCAACGCTGCCGGCTATCATACCATCTATGTGGATGGTATAAGGATGGTAAAGGAGGTTGTATGAGCGTGCATGATCTGCGGTCGAAAGTAGGCGACAGCGAGAAAATAACGATTACCTCGGGTTCATCGATCTGGGCAGATCGACTTGTTGGTCCACGAAGGGTTTTATTCCAACCGCACTGACTTCATCCGCACTGCGATACGCAACCAACTGACGACGCATGCCGAGGTAGTGAAACTAACCGTGGCCCGCAAGACCTTGGTTCTCGGCCTGCAGGATTTCAGCCGCCAGGCCCTTGAGACCGTGCAGGCGGCCGGACAGAAGCTCCAGATCCAGGTCCTCGGTCTGGCCCGCATTGCCCAAGATGTGTCCCCCGAACTGGCCCGCACCACCATCGATTCCGTCACCGTATTGGGTGCCTTGCACGCGAGTGCGGCAGTCAAGGCTGCCTTAGCCGATCGGATCCACTAATCAGCACAACGAGGAATGGATATGAATGAAGCAATGCGCGCCGGGATGCTCGAAGCCACCCGCCTGATCCGCGCACGCGGACTCCTCGAGGCCACCGTCACGATTCAACGCACGCTGCGAGGCATCGTCGCGCCGGACGCTGCGGCCGACTCCCCCGGTGCGACCACGGATGCGCCCATCGAGGGCACCTTCCGTGTCATTGATGCCGGCTCCCTCCCTTCGCCTGGCAGTGCCGATGTACACCAAGGGCGTGCTCACGGGCCATCACGCTTCCGCGCCCCGCGGCGTCCGCATTGGTGGGGATACTCCGAGCCGGCATCCCGGCCCGCCCCCGCTCCAGACAGAGCATGCGACGTGATAACCGGGGGGCGGTTCCTCACCGGGTCCTACACCAATCAGGCGGGAACTCGCACCTACAAGCTGTACATCCCCAGTGGCTACCACGGGCAAACGCTGCCCTTAGTCGTCATGCTCCATGGCTGTACGCAGACTCCCGACGATTTCGCCGCCGGCACCGGCATGAATATGCTCGCCGACGAACACCAGTGCTTCGTGGTGTATCCCGCCCAGGCGTCCGCCGCCAATGGGTCGAAGTGTTGGAATTGGTTCAATGCGGCTGACCAGCGCCGCGACCAGGGAGAGCCATCCATCATGCCGGTATCACCCGCCGAATCATCGGCACCTACCCCGTCGACGCGCGGCGGGTCTACGTGGCTGGACTATCAGCCGGCGGGGCGATGGCCGCGATCATGGGGATAACCTACACCGATCTTTATGCGGCCGTCGGCATCCATTCCGGGCTTCCCTACGCTGTCGCCCACGATCTTCCTTCCGCCCTAACCGCGATGAAGCAGGGCGGGCCGACCCCTGGCCGCCAGCGAGACGTCGGTGTTCCAGGGGCGGAGCGATGCTCGCTGGTCGTCCCAATACAAAGGTACACCCGCGCAACGGCGACCAAGTCATCGTACAATGGACGACGATCCACGCCCGTGATGGGGCGCACAACAAGTGCCTGATGGCCATGCCTACACCCGCGCCATCTACCACGACGCGAGCGGGCAGACCATCCTAGAGCAGTGGAGGGTCCACGGGGCCGGCCACGCGTGGTCGGGTGGGAGTGCCAGCGGCTCGTATACCGATCCTAAAGGGCCCGACGCGGCCAAGGAAATGATCCGCTTTTTCTATGACACCCGCGCCGCGAGGCGGCAGAGCGGACTTGCGCTGAACGTGCCGCAGGTCCTGCTGGACATGCAGCGCGGTAACAGCCTTGTATCCTTGGATATTTCCTCGCGGGTCGGATCGCGCGGTTCTTCGATCAAGGCTATGCGCGAATCGCGGTGCTGATTATTTCCTCGGCGAGTTCGCTCCTGTTGATCTTGAAAGGTTGAGGATAACGTGCCTTCAAGCGGGATCGACAGAGGCGAGCCAAGCGCGAAGGGCGTCAACATCGATAGGTTTGACGAAGTGATGGTCAAACCCGGCGGTGCGAGCACGAAGTCGATCTTCTTCCTGACCCCATCCCGTCAGCGCCGCGAGCGCAATCCGTTCGAGTCCAGGCTGCTGTCTTAGGCGAGGCGCCACCTCGTACCCATTTATGTCGGGCAACCCGATATCCAGCAGCACGACATCGGGACGAAATGCGGCCGCGGTTTCAAGGGCGCTCGCGCCGTCATGGACCGAACGAACCGCGTGGCCCAGCAGCTCTAACAGGGCCGCGAGGCTTTCCGCAGCATCCTGGTTGTCCTCCACGACGAGGATGCGACGTGCCGGTCCGATCGCCGGCTGCACTGGCGCGACCCCTCTTGCGCCCTGGTCTTGCTGCGGCATCGTTCCCAAGGGTAACCGCACGATAAACTTGCTGCCTTGGCCCGTGCCGGCGCTTTCGGCCTCAATCGTGCCCCCATGCTGCTCGACGAGGCTTCGGACGAGGGCGAGCCCGATTCCCAGGCCACCGTGTGTGCGTTCGAGAGACTGGTCGACCTGCGTGAACATCTCGAAAACACGCGACAGCATCTCGGCCGAAATCCCGATGCCGTTGTCCCGCACCATCAGGCACATCCCTCCATTCTCTTCCTTGGCGATGAGGTGAATGCGGCCCCCTGGGTCGGTATACTTGGCGGCGTTGCTCAAGAGATTCACCAGAATCTGCTCCAGCCGGGCCGCGTCCGCTTCGATCCGCAGGGGAGAATCCGGTTCGGATACGATGAGCTCGTGCCGGCGACTCTCCAGCAACGAGCGTGTGCTCTCGACCGCGCGACCGATCACGGGGCTGAGCGCAATCAGTTCCTTTTCAAGGCGGATCTTCCCGGAGGTGATGCGCGAGATATCCAGCAAATCCTCGACCATGCGGGTCAGGGTCCGGGTTTGGTGAGTGAGCATTGACTGGAGTCGTGTGGTCTCACGATCGGACGTGGGCTGCTGCCACAGGATTTCGGCCACGTTCGAGATCGCCGACAACGGGGTCCGCAATTCGTGTGCAAGCATCCCGAGAAACTCATCCTTGCGGCGATCGGCTTCCTTCAGCGCCCTTTCCGTCTGCTTCTGGCCCTCAATATCGGTGCTGGAACCGATCCACATCAGCACTTGCCCATCGGCGTCGCGCATGGCGTGGGCGCGGCTCAAGTGCCAGCGATACTTGCCATCTTTGCGTCGGAAGCGATGTTCCAGGTGAAAATATTTTCCGGTATTAATGGAGTGTTTCCAGCGGCGCATGTTTTTCTCCACATCATCCGGGTGAATGAATTGCAGCCAGCCCCAATCGCGAATCTGCTCGAAGGTCAGTCCGGTAAACTCCATTAATTGGCCGTTAAAGTAGTCGATGTCGCCGCTAGGCTTGGCGGTGAAGATTTTCTGCGGCATGGACTCGGCCATGAAACGCAGCCGCCCCTCGGACTCCGCGATCGCCTCGCGAGCCAACACTTCGCGGGAGATGTCCCAGAAATAGCAGACCACACCGTAGCGGCCTTCCGGAAGCGGGATGCGGTTGATCTGCCACTCATAGGCCTCGCGCACCCGGCGGTCACGGCGCTCCTCGATCCGCTCGGGAACAATGTACGGTTCTCCGGTTTCGAGCGTATGGCGGAATCGTTCGACGATTTCATCGGCGTACTCTTTGTGCCACAGGATGTGGATCATCTCGTCAAAGTCCCGGCCGATCACGTCAGGAATACTCCCGAAGACCGGAAGCGCGGTGGGGTTCATCTGGCGTATGCGGAAGTCCGAATCGACCACGTAAACGCCGAGAGGGGCCTCGTTGAGAAGGGTCTCGAACTGGTCGTTTCGTAGGCGCAACGCTTCCTCCGCCTGCTTGCGCTCGGTGATGTCGACGTTCATCCCGACCCATTCGCGTACTGAGCAATCGGGGTTCAACACGGGAACGGCTCGCACCGCCGTCCAGCGCCATTCGCCGCTGACGTGCCGGACGCGATATAGGGTTTGCATCGGAGTGCGTTGCGCGACTGCGCGCTGCCATAGCTCACTTACGCGCTCACGGTCTTCAGGATGCAGCGTGTCTAGCCAGCCAAAACCTTTCCATTGCTCGTACGTCTGCCCGGTGAATGCACGCCACGAGGGTGAGTCTTCCACTACTGCGCCGTTGGAGTCAGCCGTCCAGACACTTTGCGCGGAGGCGTCGACAAGCGCCTGATAACGGGTCTGGCTTTCCCGCACTGCAACCTGGAACTGCAAGATTTCGGTGATGTCCTGGATGCCCAGGAGAATTCTCGCGGGCCTGCCCTCAGCGTCGCTCAGTTTGCGGGCGTTGAGCAGCATGGTGCGGCGGCCGATGGTTGCAAAGTCGTGCGTGATCTCGAAGTTGTCGAAGCTACTGTTCCGGGGAAGGATGTCTTCCAGCAGGAGGCGCAGCTTGGGGATGTTCCATTGGCCGTTGCCTAATTCATAAATCAAACGGCCCTCGGACTCGACAGGAATAACGTTGAAGGTTTTATAGAAGGCGTCGTTCGCCGTGTTCACCCTGAGGTCGGCGTGCAGGACCAGGAACGGGTCGGGCGCGGTGCGAAGGATGGTCTCGGCGTCATCGCGGGCGGCTTTGATGTCCTGCTCGCTCCGCTTGAGCGTATCGATGTCCACCAGCACCAGCACCGCGCCGTCGATCTTGTTGTGGTCCAGCGTCAGGTAGGGGCGGACGCGAAGAGAACACCAGCGCCCGGCTTTATCCCGCACTTCACGCTCGCGCACACTGACGGTGTCGATGACTTCGGTGATGAGCTCTTCCAGATCGGGGCAGTCGAGGTTGTGTTTGATACCGCTCAACGGCCGGCCCAGGTCGGTCGCTAGCAGGTTGAACGCCCGTTCGGCCAGCGGCGTGAAGCGCCGGATGGTCAGGTCGCGTCCCAGCAGCACAATGGCCTGGTTGAGGCTCTGGTGAAGATTGTTCAGGTCGCTATTGAGGCGGTTCAATTCCACGTTCTGCCTGGCCGCCTCCTCGTTGACGGTGGTCAGCTCTTCGTTGGTGGATTCCAACTCCTCTTTGGACGTTTCCAGCTCTTCGTTGATGCTCTGCAATTCCTCGTTGGCCGACTGCACCTCCTCGCTGGACGCCTGGAGCTCTTCGTTCGCCGCGTCCTGCTGCTCTTGCAATGCTTGGAAATAGTCGCCAGTCTCACCCAGTTCGGTTTCCAGCTCGGCGATGCGGCGCGCATCCGGATGCGAGACCGCTTGGCCACGGGGCCTCGGAGACCGCTTGCCGGGAGGGAGTCCGCGCTTCTCCGCCGGCTCGAACACAATCAAATAGCACCGCTCCTTCACATTCTTCAGCGGCGTGACTTCAATGTTTACCGTCCGGGTGTGACCGTTCTGATTGATCCGCACGTCCTCCCTGCGGACCGTTGCGTTGTGCTTCTTCGCCTTGGTGATGGCGGCGCGCAGCGGAAGCATCAACCCTTCCCGCGCCATCTTCAGCACATCGAAGCTCGCCTTGCCTTTGGGCGGCTCCAGATACGGACCGGTCGGACCGCGGAATTGGAGGATCTCCAAATCCGCGTTGATCAAGACGCCGGGCGGGGCATAGTGATTGACCGTCACGCGATCGGCTTCGCGCTGTGCGTTGAGCTCGCCGCGATATCCTTCCGGCGGCTCGACCTTCGCGGCGCCCGGGAGCTTCGCTGCCGGATGACTGCGCGAAACAGGCAGATGGAACGCGGGCGTGAGTCCGGCTTTTTTGGAGTAAATCCTGAGTTTTTTATCGATCGGTTCAAACAGGTTGGCGAACGAGCCGATGGATTCGGATACGCCGAGGAACAGAAACCCTTCCGGCTTGAGCGCGTAATGGAAGGTCGGGAGGACCTTTTTCTGTAAACTCGGCTCCAGGTAAATCAGCAGGTTGCGGCACGCGATCAGGTCCATGCGCGAGAAGGGCGGGTCGCTCAACAGGTTTTGCCTGGCGAAGACGCACATCTCCCGAATGGGCTTGATGACGCGGTAGCCGCCTTCCTCCTCGAGAAAGAACCGCCGCAGCCGTTCGGGTGCGACATCCTGCACCAGGTTTTTGGTGTACAGACCGGCGCGGGCTTTATCCAACAGCTCGTCGTTCAAGTCGGTGGCGAACACTTGCATCTTGCGGAGGCGGGCGGCGCCCTCGGCACATTCCATGAACGCCATGGCAATGGAATAGGCTTCCTGGCCGGTGGAACAGCCCAACACCCAACAACGGAGCGGGTCGTCGCGCTGCTGCTTGAGGAGCTTGGGAAAGACCTTGCGTTTGAGCGTCTCGAAGGCTTCCGGGTTGCGGAAAAACCCGGTTACGCTGATGAGCATATCCGAGTAAAGCGCCTGGAGCTCCTTGGCGTTACCCCGGAGAAAATCGGCATAGGCCTTCAGCCCGGTTATCTTGCTGAGCACCATCCGCCGGGTGATACGCCGCTGGACGGTGCTGGGTTTGTAGAGCGAGAAGTCCACGCCGCTGTGGTTGCGCAAGATAAGAAGAGTTTTTTTGAGGCCGTCCCCCTCACCGGCGCGTCGCGCCCCTCGTCCGCGCACCGGCGGAGTATCGGACGCTTCCACTTCCTCCTCCCGCGCTTCGGCGCCTTCGGCGGCCGGGGACCGCGCGCCGGATAGGACGTCCGGGTGCCGGGCGATGCGCGCGAGCTCGTTGGCGATCTGTTCCGGCGGGAGCACTAAATCGATACAGCCCGCCGCCATGGCGCTGCGCGGCATCGAATCGTACTTGGCCGATTCATCCTGCGCCAACGTGAAGCCGCCTTCAGCCTTGATGGCCTCTAACCCCAGCGTGCCGTCCGACGCCGTGCCTGAGAGAATCACGCCGATGGCTCGTTCACGTTGATCCTGGGCCAGCGATTCGAAAAAGACGTCAATGGACCGATGCGACCCAGCAATCTGCCGGCGCGGCGCAAGTTTCAACCGCCCCTGCGCGATGGTCATGTTCCTGTTGGGCGGGATGATATAGACGTGATTCGGTTCGACCGGCAAGTTGTCCGCCGCCTCACGTACCGGCATCCCGGTGGCTTTGGCGAGGATCTGCGTCAGCGCGCTTTCATGCGCCGGGTCCAGATGCTGCACCAGCACGAAGCCCATGCCGGTGTTCACCGGCACATGCTTGAGCAAGAGCGTGAAGGCCTCCAGCCCCCCGGCGGAAGCTCCGACGCCCACAATAAGAATGCGAGCCGCAAGATCCTCTGACCGGTCTGCTTCCTTCCGGTCGTCTGGCGGGGGAGCAGTCCGGACAGCAGAGGACTCGCGGCGTGTCTTCGCGCGAGGTGTGGTCTGTGTGCGAGGCGACGCCATAGACAGCGTACAGGGGTAAGGGATAGGGATAGGAACTCTACATTCTCCCCCAAGGCCGGTCAATCAAGTCGTTCACGGAAGCCGTAGTGGGCCTTTGCAGGAAGGATATCCCCCTGCTGCCGGAAGCCATGAAGCCTTGAAAACGGCTCTCAATCGATGTCGCGAGGCCGAGGCGCGTCATGAACGACAGAGGGTGTTTGATCCGACGTCCGTCGTATACACTATGGATGTACGTTTAAAACAGGAGAGCATCCCATGCACACCGCGCGTATTTTTACTAACGGTAACAGTCAAGCCGTTCGTTTACCGAAAGAGTTTCGCTTCGAGGATGAGGAAGTCATCATCAAAAAGGTCGCAGATATGGTCATTCTGTTTCCCAAACGTTACACCGCCGACACTCTGAAAGCGTTGTTGGGCGCGTTGGATCCCGGACTTCATTATTGAGCGGAGACAACCTGAAGCGGCAGAAGAACGGAATTTCGAGTGACGGATGGATCAGCGCTATCTGTTCGACACCAATATCTGCATCTACATTATCAATCGCCGCCTCGGCCACGAGCGTCTACTGGATCGCGTGGGACAGCACCAATACGGCGAAATCTTAATCTCCGCGATTACCCTGGCCGAATTACGTTTCGGTGTGGCGAAAAGTCAGAGCCGGCGGCGCGCTGAAAACGAAAAGATGCTGGACCTGTTCCTGGCTCGTTTCCCCGTAATGGATTTCGACAGCGAAGCGGCAGCGGCCTACGGGCCAATACGAGTAGGATTAGAGGGGCAAGGCACGCCGATCGGCGCGCTGGGCATGCTGATCGCTGCCCCCGCGCTTAGTCTCGGCACCGTAATCGTGACTCACAACGCTCGCGAATTCGTGCGCGTTCCACAGTTGCCGGTGGAGAATTGGCTGGATGGCTGAGCGCCTGACCCAGCAAGAATTCGGATCATCGCGGTGGCTTTGGCGAGAATCTGCGTCAGCGCGCTTTCATTCACCGGGCGACCGGAAGCTATAACCATTGGACATGAGCCCGTCCAATGCCCGTATATGCGCTTCCTGCTTCGCGAGCAAGTCCAGGAACAGCGGCTTCAGCTCCGCCGGCGTGGCGGTAGCCTCCAGCACCTCGTGATAGCGCTTAAAGCCGGACTCCTCACCTGCCTTCAAGGCCCTAAGCACCATCCTATCGCCAAAGATGTTTGCCGCTCCGATGACGACCTTTGACCAGGTGCCCCACCCCCCGAAGTTTTGGGCCGCCCAGTGTTCCGGCTGCTGGATCTGGGCCTCGAGCCGCGAGACGGCCAGCTGATGGTCTCTAAGGATGGTGACTAATTCTTGAAACTCCGCGCTCCGCTCCGATTCTTGCCGCTCTTTGCGCAACGCCTGTTGATACGTTTCCACGGCGGAGCATTCCCTTTTCAAGAGCTTATCGGTGATCTCGTTCCAATTCATGTCGGTGTCCTGCTGAAAGATCGGCTGACTATCAGTTCTCCGTCGCGGTAGGTTCATCAACATCCGCGCCATACCGGGGCCTTGGATCAATATGCGCTTATAGTCAGTAAGTTGCACGACGCCACGCGTGCTGAGATCGGCCCGGTAGGATGGTGTGGGTAATAATTACGTAATAATTACCTGTACCCCTGTAGGTTTTACCGGAGGTAGCGGTCGAAAAGCTGCATGCAGGCGACCGGGCGGCTCTCCTCGCTAGATCCCGCTCATGTTCAACCGAGGCGCCTCAGGGACGTGGAGAGGCGCAGGGTTGCGCTTCTAGTGTAGCATCACTGAATACAGTCACCAATCCATCGATACCCCCACGTCATTCCCGCGGAAGCGGGAATCCAGCGTCTTTTGTGGATTCCGGGTCTCCGGCGCTTCGCACCTTCGCCCGGAATGACGGGGGCAAACGCGACCCGTTATTTACGAGACACTACACTAGCGCATCAGCCCCAGTACCCCGATGATGATGAGATAGAGGGCGACAATGTAATTCAGCAAAGCGGGGCGCACGAGGATCAAAATGCCTGCAATAATGGCGATAAGAGCGCCCGGGTCCAAGTACATGACACACCTCCTTCGGTAGGTTGGCGCAAGTAGACGAAAATATCGCTGGAGAAGCAATGTGCCACGGTTACTGACAAGGACTGCGCCCCTCGCTTGATTTCATGCGGCGATCGATGGTATCCATGGCGCGCCATGAGGATCGTGATCGGATCTGTTGCGATGATGGACGGCTATGCGGCACTCTCGGGCTCCCCGCCGCGAGCGCACCGCAGGCCATCCGTCGAGAAGCGAGCCGGTGACTGATGGGCGCCAACCTGTCCATGTTCAAGAAGGGGGTAGTCCTCATCGCGATCCCTTTACTCTTGCAATGGGCGTTCATCGGCCTCTTCCTATACATCCGCGAGGAAGGGCAGGAGGACCACCGCTGGCTCTCCCGTACCAAAGAGATCGTGGCCGAGGCCGGCCACACCCACCGTCTCCTGCTCGAGGCCCATAACGATATGCGCGGGTTCGTGATCACCGGGGACACTGCCTTCGCCCGGGCCTATGAGGAGGCCATCCAGGTCCTGCCCCGAAAGTTCGCGGCGTTACAACGCCGGGCCCACGACCCGGGACAGCGGTTGCGCATCACGCGGATAGCCGATGACGCGATTGCGGTGCTCGGCTTCCTCGGCGAGCTCAACGGTTTCATGCAGTCGGGAAAGCCGGAGCAGGCGGTCGCCGCGATTAAGGCCCTCACCGGCCGGGAACGCATGAACGACCTGAGCCAGGATATCGATACTTTTTTGCGGCGGCAGCACGAGCTGGACGGGGCGCGCGACGTGGCGGTGGAAGAGCGGTGGCGGCACGAGGACTGGTGGCTGGGCACGGGGGCCGTGGCGAGCTTCCTCCTCGGCCTGGGACTGACCTATGCCTTCAGCCGGGGGATCAGCCGGCGTCTTGAAGCCATGGTGCAAAACGCCCAGCGGCTGGTCGAGGGTGAGGCGCCGCTCCCGGTGCTCGGCGGCGAGGACGAGATCGGCCGGGTGGACCAGGCCTTTCACACCATGGCCACCACCCTCAGGCGCCGCACGGCGGATCTGAAGGCGTCGAACCGCGAGCTGCAGGACTTCGCCGCGGTCGCCTCCCACGATCTCCAGGAGCCGCTCCGCAAGATCGAGGCCTTTGGCAGCCGGCTGAAGACCAAGTATGATCAGGCCCTGGAGGAACCGGGGCGCGATTACCTCGCGCGCATGCTCGCCGCCACGGTGCGCATGCGCCGACTCATCAACGACCTCTTGAGCTTCTCGCGGGTGACGACCAAGGCCCGAGCCTTCGTGACGGTCGACCTCGCCGAGGTTGCGCAAGAGGTGGTGTCCGATCTGGAGGGGCGTATGTTTGATACGGGCGGGCGGGTGGAAGTCGGAGCGCTACCCACCATCGAGGCCGAACCGCTGCAGATGCGCCAGTTGCTGCAAAACCTCATCGGCAACGGGCTCAAGTTCCATCGCCAGGGTGAGCCGCCCGTGGTGCGGATCGAGGGCAGGCTGCTCGACCCCAGCGACCCGCCCGCCGAGGCCCCCCCCGCACCCGGCCCGCGCCGCTGCGAGATCCGGGTGCAGGACAACGGCATCGGCTTCGAGGAGGTCTATCGCGAGCGCATCTTCGAGCTGTTCCAGCGCCTGCACGGCCGCGATGAGTACGAGGGCACGGGGATGGGGCTCGCGATCTGCCGCAAGATCGTCACCCGCCACAGCGGCACCATCAGCGCGCGCAGTGCCCCCGGGCACGGGGCCACCTTCATCGTCACCTTAGCGGTCACACAGGAGGAGAACCCGGCATGAGACCACAGGGGAAATCCGTCACGATTCTCATGGCCGACGACGATGCCGACGACCGTCTGCTGACCCGGGAGGCCTTCAGCGACGCCCACCTGCGTAACGAGCTGCGCTTCGTCGAAGACGGAGCCGAGTTGATGGATTATCTCCATCACCAGGGTCAATACAGCGATCCCGCGGCGGCCCCGCGCCCGGGCTTGATCCTCCTCGATCTCAACATGCCCAAGAAGGACGGGCGGGAGGCGCTCGCGGAGATCAAGGCGGACCCGAATCTCAAGCACATCCGCATCGTCGTCCTCACCACTTCGAAGGAGGAGGAGGACATCTACCGCAGCTATGACCTCGGCGCCGCTTCGTATATTCAGAAGCCGGTAACCTTCGAGGCCCTGGTGAAGGTCATCAAAGCCCTGGGGAGGTACTGGCTCGATATCGTCGAGCTGCCGGGAGATCCGGATGGCTGAGGCGCAGGCGCCCCCGATCCGGGTGCTGCTCGTCGAGGACGACGAGGACGACTACCGTCTCACCCGCGAGCTGCTCGCCGAGGTGCCGGGGTATCGGGTCGAGCTCGACTGGGCGCCGAGCTTTGAGGCCGGTCTTACCGCGCTGGCGCGCCGTGCGCACGACGTGTGTCTGCTCGACTACCGGCTCGGCGAGTGCAGCGGGCTCGACCTCCTGCGCCGGGCGGCGGCCGAGGACTACGGGATCCCTTTCATCTTGCTGACCGGGCACAGCGCCTTCGAGCTAGACGTCGAGGCGATGCGGGCGGGGGCGGCCGACTACCTCCTGAAGGATCGGATCGATGCCGCGGCCCTCGAGCGCGCGATCCGCTACACCCTCGAGCGCAAGCGGAACCGCGAGGCACTGGCGAATTTCAACCAGCTTCTCGAGCGCCGGGTGCAGGAACGGACCACCGAGCTGGAGCAGTCGAATGCGGCGTTACAGGCAGAGATGCAGAGGTGCCGCGACGCCGAGGAGGCGCTCAAGGAGAGCCAGGAACGGCTCCGCCTGGCCATGACCACCGCGCAGATGGGCTATCACTACCGCGACTTTGAGACCGGGATGGCGATCTATAGCGATCAGCTCGGGGGGCTGTGCGGTCTGCCGCCCGGCTCCTCATTCGCCACCTATGAACAGTTTTTGAACGCCGTCCACCCCGACGATCGCGAGCGCGTGGCGGAGACCGTGGCCCGCGCGTCCCGGCAAGACACGGACTATGTAGACGAGTTTCGCATGATCTGGCCGGATGGAACGGTGCGCTGGCTTTCGGACCGGGGCAGGGTCTACCGCGATGAGCACGGTCAGCCTCTCTACGGCATCGGTCTGGCGTGGGACATCACCGCGCGCAAGGAGGCCGAGATGGAGCGTGAGGCCTTGTATGCCGAGGAGCAGCGATTGCGCGAGCGGGCCGAGGCCGCCGATCGCGCGAAAGACGACTTCCTGGCCCTGGTCTCGCACGAACTACGCACGCCCTTGAACGCGATAGTCCTCTGGCTGAACATCCTGGAGACCACACCCGAGCCGGATGCCCCGGCCCTCGCGAGGGCTACCGCATACCTCAAGCGCAGCGTCGATCAGCAACGGCGGCTGATCGACGATCTCCTGGACTCCGCCCGCATCACCAGCGGCAAGTTGCAACTCGAGGTCCGAGCCCTCGACCCTGCGGCCATAGCCGAGGCGGCGCTGGACGTCGTGCGTCCGGCCGCAGAGGCCCGTGGGGTCGAGATCTACACGCACATCGACGCGCATACGGGACCTATCACGGGAGACGCCGGGCGCCTGCAACAGGTCGTCTGGAATCTGCTCTCCAATGCCATCAAGTTCACGCCCCGCGGGGGTCGTGTCCATTTGCACATCGAGCGTGTGGAACCGTTCGTGCGGATCGTCGTGAGCGACACCGGGGCGGGGATCACTCGCGAGTTTCTTCCCTTAGTCTTCGACCGTTTTCGCCAGTCGGACAGCTCGAGTAAGGGCCGGCACGGCGGGCTGGGTCTCGGACTAGCCTTGGTGCACTATCTAGTCCAGTTGCACGGGGGGAGCGTGCGGGCCGAGAGCCCCGGCCAAGGGCGGGGCACGACCTTCACCGTGGACCTGCCGGTCCGCGCCGTGCGCCTCCCGGTTCCGCCCGTCCTACCGGCATCGGCGGGGGGAGGACGCAAGGTAGAAGATGAGGCCGCGGCTGCCGGCGCGAAGACACCCTTGCTCGCCGGTATGCGGCTGCTGGTGGTGGACGATCAGGAGGATGCGCGCGAGGCCCTGGCCACGATGCTGGCGCGCCACGGGGCCGAGGTGAGCGCCGCGGGCTCGGGGCGCGAGGCGCTCGCTTTGCTCGCCGAGAGTCTCGAAAGCGCGCCGCCGCACGTGCTCGTCTGCGACATCGCGATGCCCGAGCTGGACGGCTATGCGGTGATCGGCCAACTCCGGGCCTTGGAGAAAGAGCGCCTGATACCGCTGTCCGCGCAGGTCCCGGCGATCGCGCTCACGGCCTACGCGCAGCCCAAGGACCGGGTACGCGCGCTAGGCGCGGGCTTCCAGACGCACCTGGCGAAGCCCGTCGAGCCTGTGGAGCTGATACGGGTCATCGCGAGCCTCGTAAACGAGAATGTGAAGCAAGGCTCCGGCTGACCTAATGATCGGTCACTCGGCCGTCTGACCACGACCACCGGCTCCCGCCACCGTCATGCCAGCAACCCCGAATCGCGTACGCCGCAGGCACTGGCATACATGAAGTTGCTAACCGAACACATTTGAAATTTCGGGTACATCGTCAAGGTCCCTGTCCTTCCGCAACAGGCATCGTCTTTTCTCCCTTCCCCTCCGGGGGAGGCTGGGGTGATAGCCGTTCAGACGCAGACTGGGCTTTCGCGTCTCGAGCCGTAGCTGTAACTCTTTCCCCGTGGCTGGTATTTCTTACCGACGCCTATCGGCGTTGCCATCCGCTCCTGCCGGCAGGCTTAGTCTTAACCCTCTGAAGTTACGTCCCTTAATCCCGGATGAGGGGGCCCGGCATATGGATTGCTCCCGTTTGGGTGTGGCCGTACGACCAGCAGCCGGTGACACCGGTTTGCGACGTTCGCCGCCAGTGGCTAGAGACCTCCCATAATGCATGCGCATTGGGGGAGTTTGATACTTGAATTGCGGAGTGATTCCGGGAGGAGATTTGCGATGAACATAGAACACAACAGTTTAGTAGCTGCCGCGCTGGCCGTCGTCTTGCTCGGCGGGTGTGCGGGGAGTCCCACGCAGGCAAGCACCGGAGAGTACCTCGATGATACGACGCTGACCACCAAAGTGAAGACCGCCCTGCTGCAGGACCCGCAGGTCAGTGGGCTTGCGATCAATGTGGAGACCTTCAAGGGAGAGGTCCAGCTCAGCGGGTTCGCCAGCAGCGAAGAGGAACGGCAACGGGCTGCGGCTGTGGCTAACTCGGTCGACGGAGTTGCGGCGGTCAAAAACGATATCCGTCTGAAGTAACAGCGGCCCGCCAATGCAGCGGCAGGAAGATGGGCCTCATCTTCCTGCGCCCCCGCGATGTCCCTCTGATGGCCTAACGGTTCAAGGCTGGAAGCAGCCTCCGGGCTCGGTCCGGGGGTGCGCTTACCGCCGATGCGGCGAATCCGAGATACCCAGCGTTACTTCGGCCCCTTCGGGTTATTGTTGACTATCGCTTTGCTGCCAGAAAAGCCGTAGCCGATGGGCTTTCCGTTCGTATTGGTCTTTCCGCCGCAGGGTGCAATGTCGTGACTTGAGGTGGTGGAGCTTTCGAGTAATTTCTCCAATGTTGTGGGCCTCGCACTCAATAGCCGATTAAAAAGCGATGACGAGTTGGCGCAGAATGCCGCGTGCGTAATACTGCTGCGCTGCGAAGCTTCGTTGGCCAGCCGTGTGATAAAGATGTTTAGGTTTTTCCGTCCCGCGGCACCGTGTTTTCGTTGGAAGAACGACTGCAGGGATCGCCCATGTTTGACTAAATCGCCCTGATACTTTTTTACGAAGGCGTTATAGTGGATTCTATTGCCACAGGAAAGCGCAGCTACCATAAGCTCGGTTTGCAGGGCGCGGGTATTGAAGGCGGTCTGTTCGACTGGGCCTGGGCACGAATCCGCCCAAGCGGAATCTGCAGTAAGAAGGCCGGCCGTGATGACCATAGCTGATGTGAAGGTACGCACTGGGCTCCACTTTATAGAATTCACGAAACACCTCCCAAATAATTCGTAAGTGATTACTATGCCAAATCTATATGCTGTTGCCTAGCCGTAATTCTTGTCAGTACGATCTGGCGGATTGAACCGAGCCCGGCGGACCAAGGAAAGATACCCGCTCGTATCAGGCGTTTCTCGTCGGCAAATCGGCGCGGGAGGCCACACTGGTTCGTCCTGAGTCTGATTTGGGCTTGAGACTGCGTTAGGTACACGCGACCCCCTTCGTATCGAGGAAACAAGAGATTAATGCAGATTAGCCGACCGGCTTGGCTTATGCCGATGGCTTTAATCCCTTGGTCAGGGATCGCACGGGCGGATTTCACGCTCAACGTGCCGCAGGCCGTGACGCCGATTTCGCACAAGGTCTATGACCTGCACATGCTGATCCTCGCCATGTGCGGGATTATAGCGGCCTTGCTCTATGGCTTTATGTTTTACTCCATCTTCGCGCACCGCAAATCCAAGGGCGCGGTGGCGGTGCAGTTCCACGAGAACACTCTGGTAGAGGTACTGTGGACCGTGGTCCCATTCCTGATCCTCGTGCTGATGGCGGCGCCCGCAACCAAGGCGATGATCGCGATGTACGACACCTCGGAAGCGGAGGTCACGATAAAAGTGACGGGTTACCAGTGGAAGTGGCAGTATGAGTATCTCGAGGACGGGATCAAATTCGTCAGCAACTTGAAAACCCCAAGCGAGCAGATCTACAAGGGCGAAACGAAGGGAGAGCATTATCTGCAGGAGGTGGATAACCCGCTGGTGTTGCCGGTGGGCAAAAAGGTACGGTTTCTAATCACGGCCGCGGATGTGCCGCACGCCTGGTGGGTTCCCGACTTCGGCTGGAAGCGAGACGCGACACCGGGGTTTATAAATGAAGGCTGGGTGAGGATCGAAAAACCCGGCACCTATCGCGGGCAATGCGCCGAGCTATGCGGCCGCGGACACGCCTTCATGCCGATCGTCGTCGAGGCCAAGAGCGAACAAGACTATTCACAATGGGTTAAAGAGCAAAAGGCGCTCCTGACCGCCGCTCAAGATGTTTCGGGCAAGGGGCAATGACCTTCAGTCTGTATGGATAATGCGCGTTTGGGCGACTTCGTCGCGACCGTCTGGGCGCAATCGGTGGTTCCTGAGATCACCGAATACATCCGCATTCCCAATAAATCCCCGGCCTTTGACGCCGACTGGCAAGCCCACGGGTATATGGACGAGGCCGTGGCCCGGTTTGAACGCTGGGCCCGTTGCCAGCCCCTTCGAGATATGGAAGTTGAGGCCGTACGTTTGCCGAGGCGAACGCCGATGTTGTATATGGAAATTCCCGGCGCGGGCCCCGCCACGATCCTTCTGTACGGTCACTTGGATAAGCAGCCGGAGACGAGCGGCTGGCGTGCGGGCCTGGGCCCGTGGCAGCCAGTGTTCGAGGGAGAGCGTCTCTACGGCCGCGGCGCCGCGGACGACGGCTACGCGCTTTTTTCCGCACTCACGGCCATCGCGGGAATACAAGCCCAAGGGATCAAGCATGCGCGCTGTATCGTCATCATCGAAGCCTGCGAGGAGAGCGGTAGCTTTGACCTGCCGCACTATATCGATTTGCTGTCCGATCGCATCGGTAATCCCGATCTCGTCATCTGTCTCGATTCCGGCTGCGGTGACTATGCGCACTTGTGGTGCACGACCTCTTTGCGGGGTCTCATCGGCGGGGTGCTCAACGTCGAGGTCCTCACCGAAGGGGTGCATTCGGGCGACGCGAGCGGCATCGTCCCCTCGAGCTTTCGCATTTTGCGGCAAATCCTCAACCGCTTGGAAGATGCCGAGACCGGCGCGATCCTGCCTCCCGGCTTTAGCGTTGACATTCCCGAAGGGCGCATCGAGCAGGCTCGCCGCGCTGCGCAGGTCCTCGGCTCGCAAGTCCACGCCAAGTTCCCGTTCAGCGGGAAAACGCGCGCCCCGGCGGCGGAGCCGCTGACGCTGATTCTGAACCGCACCTGGCGGCCGGCGCTTGCGGTCGTCGGCGCCGAGGGCTTGCCGCCTCTCCGTCAGGCCGGCAATGTCCTGCGCCCCGCGACCGCGGTCAAGGTCTCCCTGCGGCTGCCGCCGACGTGCAACGCCGTGGCGGCCTCGCACGCACTTAAAGAATTATTGCAATCGGCTCCTCCCTATGATGCGAACGTGACCTTTACCCCGGATTGGTCCGCCACGGGTTGGAATGCGCCGCCCCTCGCCGATTGGCTTGAGAACGCGATCGATGCGGCCTCGCGGACCTTTTTTGAGAAACCCGCGGTGTACATGGGTGAAGGCGGCACCATCCCCTTCATGGCCATGCTGGGCGAGCGCTATCCCCACGCGCAATTTCTCATTACCGGCGTGCTAGGTCCGGGATCGAATGCCCATGGACCCAACGAGTTTCTGGATATTCCTACAGCCAAGCGCTTGACCTGCTGTATCGCCCGCGTCATCGCCGATCATTACCAGCATGGACGAGGGGGAGGATAACACAACGATGAAGGTTGGAGTGATCGGGCTAGGCGCGATGGGCGCGCCGATGGCCATGAATCTGCACCGCGCGGACTTGCTACGGGCCCTCTGGAATCGGACCCGCTCGCGGGCGCAAGCCCTGTCTCGGGAGACGGGTGTGGCCATCGCCGAGAGTCCGGCGGAACTCGCGGCGGGAGTGGACCTCGTGCTTACATCGGTGTCGCGCGATGCGGATCTCGAAGAGGTGATTAACGCCTTGCTGCCCGGCATTCGGCCGGGCAGTGTGGTGGCGGACACCTCCACCGTCAGCGCCGATACCGCGCGCGCAATGGCGGCGGCGCTCAAACCCAAGGGGGCGGCATTTCTCGATTGCCCGGTCTCCGGAGGCGTGGAGGGCGCGCGAAACGCTCGCCTGGCCATGATGGCCGGCGGCGAGGAGACGGTGCTGGAACTCATTCGGCCAGCCCTAGCCACCGTTGCCGCGACCATCGTCTACATGGGCCCCAGCGGTTTCGGTCAAGCGACCAAGGCGGTCAATCAGATCATGGCCGCGGGGATCAACCAGGCGGTGACCGAGGCCCTCGCCTTCGGTGAGTCCATGGGGCTGGACCTCACGAGAGTAATCGACGTCGTGAGCCAAGGAGCGGCCGCGAACTGGTACCTGAGTCACCGCGGCAAGACCATGGTGGCGGGGCGCTTTGATCCCGGATTTAAAGTCGCGCTCCATCATAAGGACCTTGCGATCTGCCGGGCGATGGGCGGCGGCCGGCCGCTGCCGATCGTGGATTTGACCCTGGAAAATTACCAGCGGCTCATCGACCGAGGTTACGGGGCGGAGGACATCTCGTCCCTGTACCGGATCAAGCGCGAACAACTCGGAGCGGGGTAACGCACGGCCCGAGGCGCAAACCGTAACGAGCGGCAAGTGCAACGCTACGGCCCGGCCCGTGATTTCGCTCGCCGGGATGATCTATCTCGTCCCCGCCTTGCCCTAAGGCGCGCGCTTTTTTCAAAGACCGGAACCCAACTCATTCGCGAGTGTTATTCATTAAGCTATGCTTATTGACCGCACATTGTCGCCTGGACATAATGGGGGAGTCGATCGGCGCCCGTTTAGCATTCGCACTAGGGGGCAAGCGCGGGAAGGGGCCTGTGCGGGCAGGGGTTGCGGCGCAGCAGTGCATTAAGGGGGGCATATGGCTACAGTAGCAGAGCCGGGGACGGCTAACGGGCGCGTGAAACTAGGTCTCGCGCTCTCGGGAGGCGGTTTTCGCGCCTCGTTCTTTCACCTGGGCGTTCTAGCCCAGATGGCGATGCAGGGCTTGCTCCGGCGGGTAGAGGTGATCTCGGCGGTCTCCGGCGGCTCGATCATCGGGGCGCTCTACTACCTGCACGTGAAGCGACTCTTGGAATCGGCTGCGGACTCCGACCTGACCGATGGCCACTACCAGCAGATGGTCGAGCGCATCGAGCGCGATTTCTTCGCGGCCGTACAGACCAACATTCGCATGAGCACCTTCGCCGATCCGGCCGCGAACTACAGGCTGCGGCAGCCCGACTGCTCGCGCAGCGACCGTCTTGCGGAGCTGTACAACGATCGCCTCTATCAAGGTGTCCTGCCCGGCCTACAACCCCCTATCAAGATACGCGAGGTCAAGATCCAACCTAAAGGAACCAATGCGGGGTTTCACCCCGAGGACGACAACCACGGCAGAAGCGCAAAGGTCCCTATTCTCCTTGTCAATGCGACCACGCTCAACTCCGGCCGTAACTGGCGCTTTACCGCATCGCGCATGGGGGAACCGCCGCGCGACAATGCCCTAGCGAGAGAAATAGACAAGAAGGAGATCCGCTTACGCCGGCCACCGTCCTACAGCGACATCCCGCCCCACCAACAAGACTTTACCCTAGGCCACGCCGTAGCCGCCTCCGCGTGTGTGCCGGGGATCTTTCCTCCGCTCGCGATCAGTGGCCTGTACCGTGATCCCGAGACGGGAGGCGAGATCCGCGTGCAGTTGGTCGACGGCGGTGTCCACGACAACCAGGGGATCCAGGGGCTCCTGGACGAAGACTGCACCCACTTCATCGTGAGCGATGCCTCGCGCCAAATGGACGAGAAACCTGAGCCCGCTACCCACTTCGATGCGGTCCTGGGCCGCGCGGTCGCGATCTCCCAGGACCGCTTGCGCGAAGAACAGCTTTTCCGTCTGTGGGGCCCCACCGACCGATCGTGCATTGCGTTCATGCATCTCCGGGCGGGACTGACCACTCGTGCCATCGCCTGGCTGGGACTCGACGGGCAGGCCGCGGCTCCCTTGCAGGAGGTCCTGCGACCTTCGATCTCGGCCGCCGACTTTCATGTCGATGACCGCGTCCAGGATCTCATTTCGGGGATCCGAACCGATCTCGACTCGTTCACCGAGGTCGAGGCCTGCACGCTCATGGCGGACGGGTATCTGATGAGCGACTCCGAGCTCAACAGCCTGGCTGCGGCGGTGACCGGCCGGCCGGGTGGGAACGCAAGGCCCGCGCATCTGGGGCCACCTGCGTGGGGTTTCCTCAAAATTAAGCCCTGGATGGAACGGCCCAACGAGGCCTATCTCAAGCACCTCAAAGTGGCGTCCTTTCAGTTTTTCAAGCTATTCAACTTGCTCCTGCCCCGCTGGGCAAAAGAGGCGCTCGCGGTACTCGCCGGCCTGGCGCTACTCGGGCTCGCCTGGATCCTGCTCGATGTGATGATTTCCGTCGGACTCGTCCTGCTGGGGGTGATACTGTGGGGGCTGAATCACTACAGCCCAAAGCTCGGCCGCGCCGTGCGGGTATTCCGCGCGCTGCGCGCGCCCGTGGAGACCATCGTCCGCTTTATCGCGAGAGCACTCATTCCGATGCTCGGGTCCTGGGCCGTAAACTTCCATCTCAAGTACATCGATCCGATCTTTTTGCGCTACGGCCAGATCGAGCGCTTGCCCCCGCCGGGGCCCTGAAGCACGGCGGTACAATGAACCCGGCAGTTCAATAGCCCCGCGCCCGCTTGCTGGCGAAGTTACGGTGCCTCCTGGAGTTGGCGGGACGGACCGGCAAATCATCGCGCTTGCTGATCTTCGGAAGTTTCGTCTCGAACACAGAATCGCCGAGGGATATTGATATCGTGCTGTTTATGCAAGGCGACTTTAAGCTCGAAGACGTCCCGCGCGAATGTCAGACGCTCTTCTCGCATGCAGACGCTGAGGCGCGTTTTGGAGCAAGCGTTTTCTGGCTGCGAGATGGAATGTTGTCGGACGAGATGGCAGAAGGGTTCCTGGATACATGGCAAACGAAGAGGGATGGTGCAAAACGCGGTATTGTAGAGGCGCCTGGAGATAGAGAGGATGCAGGGGAAGATCTTGGATTTCCTGGTCACACCGGCATCTTCTGGTGGTGCTCTCGCATAGATAAATCTCGCCACGGACGTACTTTTCAAGCGCCATCCGTGCAGGCATTTCCCGAATCGTTGAAGGTCGTCGACCGTTACTGTGCCTGTTAGGGTCGTCCATTACCTTCTTATGAGCTACAAATAATCTTGCCGTCTGTCGGTGAGCCACAAACGAGTGCTCTCCACCGAACCGATTGCTTTGCCCGCAAGCTCGATGAACGCCAGGACATCAAGCTTTTCGTGAAGCTGCCCGGATGGTTCAAGATCGATACCCCGGTCGGCGAATACAATCCCGATTGGGCCATCCTCAAGCACGACGGGCAGGCGCTTTATCTCGTGCGGGAGACCAAAGGCACGCGAGATTTCCTCAAGCTACGGACCAGCGAAGCTGATAAGGTGCGGTGCGGGCAGCGTCACTTCGAAGCATTGGGCGTGCCGTTCGCCGTGGCGGTTTCCGCGGCGAGGTGTGAAACCTAGACGACATGCACATCGACTAACCGCGATGAAGACTACCGCTCACTTAAATGCCAATGCCCGAACAAACCGACATGTGGATATGAACGCCCTCCAAGGAGGCCCACAAAAGCCGGCGGGGGGCGGTACAGCGCAGCCTCCACCGGGTTCCTAAAGCGTTTTCAGATATTCCAGCAGCTCCTATTTCTGGCTGTCACTGAGCGTTGCGCGGCGAACTTCTCGGCCGCCGCTCCCATACTCATCTCGGCGCCTAGCTTTAAAGAGCTCAGCGCTCGGTCATTGCTTGAGCACTGTCCCAGGTTCTCAACGGGCGCTAAAGATTCTCGGCTACCGCCGATACTAACCCGGTCGAATGGAAGAAGGGCTTAGCTAGGAGCTTTAACCATGTCATCGCGATCAGGATGGTGCGCGTTACTGTTGTTGGTCACCAGCGCGGCAAGCGCACAGACACACCCGGACCCGGAAATTACCGTGACTCGACTGCCGGTGCAGACCGAGGTTCCGCCTGTGCCCAATCTTACACCGTTACCCGATCGAGCCCGGAACGCGCTTCCTGACTCTGGAGAAGCACCACCAGCCAAAGCCAGGCGTAGGCCCCGCAAGGGGAGGATTGAACCCCCGGCCTTACTATCCAAACAGCCGCGCCGCTAGGGCTCGGGCGAGCGAGGCCAGGGCGCCTTGCTCGTCGATTCGTTCACGCTGGTTCTTACCCAAGGAAGGGTCACATGCGCAAATCTTACCACGTATTTTTATCATTCGTTCTCTCGTTTGGCTCGTATTCCGCAGCGTACGGCGAGGAGATCCGCGATTACTACGCCGAACCGGGTCTCAATCCCTTCAAGGAAACCCTCAATCAGGATCTCAACGAACACATCGATCCCTTCTCGGGCACCTTGCAGCACAAATACGTCGATGTGTATGTTCCCGGCAACGGCGGTCTGGATCTCAAGGTGAGCCGCGTGTATACCAGCCCCCAAGAAGCTCTCGGGGTGCGCACCGTCACCGGCGCAGGCTGGACCATGCATTTCGGCCGCGTCGTGATTCCTACGGACTACACGGACACGCTCTGCCTGCAAGACCTCTATGCGGTCAGCACCAAAGACAACCCATCGATTGAATTCCCCGATGGCGGCCGCGAGCTCTTGGTCCTCGATGCCGTGCACGGCACCTATCTCATCACCAAGAGCGGCTGGCGGGCCATGTGTAACGGCAGCGGTCAGGGACTCATCCTGACTTCTCCCACGGGCACGGTGTACACCATGGACGCGCTCAACACCTTGAACAACCATTGGAGCTGGTACACGACCCATATTCGTGATCGGCACGGTAATACCATCGATATCGCCTACAAGACCAACTCGTCGAACTTTATTTACATCGACACGGTGACCGCAAGTGACGGCCGTCAGGTCAAATTCGAGTACCTCGATGAGGAAAGCGCATCCATCCGGCTAAATAAGATCACTGCCAATGAGCAAACGTGGACTTACCGTTACGAGCCGATCGAGGCGATCGGCCCCGGGTACGGCGACAACTACCATAACCTCACCGAGGTGATCCGTCCCGATGGCTTGCGGTGGAGATATAGCTACTATCCTTATACCTCCCTCGAGACGGCCGGCAATTACGCTCTCAAGACCGTCACCTATCCGTACGGGGCCAACATTACCTACACGTATCAGCATATCGATTTTACTCCCACCGATCTGTCGATCGATAGAACCACCGCTATCGCCACCAAGGAGGTTTCGGGCAATCCACCCGGGATCTCGGTGGGCCCCGGCTCGTCCTTACCCAGTGGCACCTGGAGATTCGAGTTCGAGCCCCATTCACCGGAGTTATTCTTTACCGACAAGGGCACGTGGGCTTCCGGACTCGACAAGACCACCGTGAGAATGCCGGGCGGCAAGCAGGTTTTCTACCACTATGGGTACTCCTACACCGGGGGGCTGTCGAGCGGTCTCCTGTGGCTTACCGGAATGCTCTACAAGCAAGAAACCCGGGACGGCTGTTCGGCCGACAGTTGTGCGATCGTGGGATCGACTTTGGTGGATGAAGTTACTAACGGTTGGGAACCGCGGTTGATTTCCCACGAAAACTTCTGGCATGGCCGTGAGGGGATCGAAGTGGACACCTACGTCCCCCAGCTCGCGAGAAAGGTTCATATCCGCGATGATTCAGGAAATGAGATCCGTTACGAGCAATACGATGCCTTCGGCAATGCAGGGAGGATCATTGAGAGCTCCAACCTCGCCGGCGATCCCGATAAGGTGACCGAGCTCAGCTACTACATCGATCGCGAGAAATGGATCCTCCATCAAGTCGAGGACGAGACCATCCTCGGGGTGAATGGCGAGGTCGTAAGCCATACCGATCGTAGCTTCAACGATGACGCGATCTCATCGCCGCGGTTCAGAACGGCGTTCTGACGAGCCATACCTACACTGGCGAGGGGGATCTCGCGACCGCAACCGACGCGCGCGGGAGTATCACGCGCTTTGCGAGCTACCACCGCGGCATTGCGCAGATCGAAGAACATCCCGAGTCGGTCACGCTCGCGCGCGTCGTTAACGCCACCGGCACCGTCGCTTCGCAAACCAACGGCCGGGGTTTTACTCGGCACTTCACCTACGACCCGATGAATCGCTTGACGGGGATCACCTATCCGCTCAATGCCCCGGTCAGCATCGTCTGGGACGCGAACGGGAAGACCCTCACCCGCGGGAGCTATGAGGAGCGCATCACACTCGACGGCTTCGGACGGGTGGTCAGCACCACCCGCGCCGACACGGCGCTCGGGATCAGCATCACTCAAACGCTGAAGTACGACATCCACAGCAACAAGCTCTTCGAATCCTATCCGAACTCCGAAGCCGGGGTGAGTTATGCCTATGACATTCTCAAACGCCTCACCACCCTGCAGCACCCCGACGGTGCGCTACGGAGCTACGTCTACGGGGCCGGTGAGGTAACGGAAACCGACGAGCGGGGCAATTCGACGAATTACCTCCATCGCAGTTTTGGCGATCCGGACAAAGGCAAGGTCCTCGTGCAGATCACCGCGCCGAATGATCTCTATACGATCCTCGACTACAACCTACTCAACCTCCCGACCAGCATCTTCCAGGGCGAACTCACTACCACGGGATCGTTCTCCGGCTACACCCGTCGGCTGAGCTACGACAGCCGCTATTTCCTCGCCTCGGTCTCAGATCCCGAGACCGGAGTGACGGCCTACGGCCGCGACGAGGTGGGCAATATGATCTCGCATCAGGTGGGAAGCTCCGGGGTGACGGCCTACACTTACGATGCTCTCAACCGCCAGGTGTTCAGCGACTATCCGGGCACCACCCCCGATGTCACCAAGAGCTACGATGCCGATGGGCATCTCACCAAGCTCACCAACAGCCAAGCCGTGATTGACCACCGGTATGACGAGAACGACAATCTCATCGAAAAGGTACTGACGCTCGACGCCGTCCCCTATGCGCTCAACTTCACCTATAACGCGCTCGACGGCCTCGCAACGCTTACCTACCCCTCGGGGCGCGTGGTCGACTACTTCCCGGATGCCTTCGGCCGCCCGACACGGGCCGCGCCTTACGTGAGCGGGGTGAGCTATCATCCCTCCGGCCAGCTCGCCCGGATCAACCACGCCAACGGCGAGCGCACTGAGATCACGCTCAACGAGCGGCAGTGGATTTCCGAGTTTCTGCACCATGGACTTGCGGAGCTCCATTATGCTTACGATGCGCTCGGCAACGTGCTCGACCTGAGCGATCCCTTGAACCCCGCCGAGGACCGCGCCTTCGGTTACGATGCGCTCAATCGGCTGACAAGCGCCCAAGGCCGCTGGGGTCAAGGAACCTTGAGCTACGATGCCTTGGGCAATCTGCGCTCGCTGAACCTGGGCGCGAACACCGAGCGCTACGAGTACAGCGGCTGCGCCTGAGGACGCGCATCCATAACGAGAGCACCAGCTCCTGGTATGCCCACGATGTCTACGGAAACGTCCGGCTGGACGTGGACGTGCTCGGTTTAAGCTCAAACGCCCCGCAGGACCGAGGGCAGCAGTATACCTACGATGATGCCGGGCGCTTGCGCAATGTGCTCCGAATGGAGAACATCGCGAGTAATCCGACGTCCTCGCAGTACTACTTCGACTACGACGCTCAGGGGCAGCAGATCCGGCGCACCGCTCCCAACGGCGAGATCATCCACTTCGTCCATGGGCGCGCGGGCCAACTGCTCGGTGAGTACGGCGGCTCGCTCCGTCACGGCAAAGAATACGTCTACCTCGGTAGTCAGCTCCTCGCAAGCGCTGAGACCAACCAGTCCCCCGCGGCCGAGGCCGGAGCCGATGAGACGGTCTTGGGCGGCGCCACCGTCCTCCTCGATGGCCGGGCGTCAATGGACCCCGATGGGCGGATCGTGCGCTACGCCTGGGTGCAGAGCGCGGGTGCACCGGTGATCCTCAGCGGGCCCACGACCGCCACCCCGAGCTTCAGCGCCCCGCTGCTGGGGAACACCTCGACGCTCGGCTTCACCCTCACCGTCACCGATGACAGCGGGGAGGAGGCACAGGATAGCGTGCGGATCACCGTGCTCGGGAACTCTGCACCCACCGCTGATGCAGGCCCCGATCAGAGCGTGCGTGGCGCTGCCATCGTTGCCCTGGACGGGACGGCCTCGAACGACACCGACGGCCACATCGCCCGCTACGCCTGGCAGCAGACGGCCGGCACGTCTGTGATCCTGAGTGGGGCCGACACCGCGATCCCGAGCTTCACCGCCCCGAGGCCAGCCGAGGCCCAGGTGCTGAGCTTTGCGTTGACCGTCACCGACAATCTCGGCGCGCAGGCCACCGCCGCGGTGCACATCACCGTCCTCGGCAACGAACCCCCGAGCGCCGAGGCGGGTGCCGATCAAGCGGCGCCGGGTGGCAGCTCAGTCGGGCTCGATGCAACGGGCTCGACGGATCCCGACGGGAGCATCATCGCCTACGCTTGGTCGCAGACGGGCGGGCCGGCCGTGAGCCTCAATGGCGCAGATACCCCGACCCCGCACTTCATTGCCCCCCTCTCCGGCAATGACGAGGTGCTCAGCTTCACCCTCACGGTCAGCGATGACATCGGTGCGAGTGCAAGCGATTCCGTGACCATCACCGTGCAACGCGTAGCGCTCGGCAACCAGCCCCCGAGCGCCGAGGCGGGAGCCGATCAAAAGGTACGCGCCGGAGGCGTGGTAGAATTGAATGGTGGCGCCTCCACCGATCCCGAGAGCCAGCCCCTTCGCTATCAGTGGGCCCAACTCGAAGGCCCGCGCCTACGGCTCGCGGGCGCGAGCACCTCCCGGGCGCGCTTCACCGCCCCTTATGTCGCCATAGATACGCACCTACGCTTTGAGCTAACCGTGACCGACAGAGCAGGGCTCTCGGCCGAGGACACGGTGGACATCGTGGTGCAACCGACTGTGCCGGGCGCAGACACCCAAGCACCCATCACCCGGCTCCTCACCACCCCCCTGCGCTTCGGAGGCACGGTATACTACCCCGTGCTTCTCAGCGCCAACGAGCGCGCCACTACTTACCTGTGGGTGAGCGATCCCAACGCGCTCCGCCTGGGGGCGCTGAACACGACCGAGTGGCAGGTGTATCGAGGACCCTTCCTCGTCACGCTCACCGCCGGTGAGACCTTTACCGTGGAGTACTACTCCATCGACAGCGCCGGGAATCAGGAATCCATCAAGACAAGGGTGTTGCAGTGATGACGACCAAAGGACGGTGTATGCATTTCCTCATTGCGTGTCTCCTCACCCTGCTCGCCCTGCCTGCAGGCGCGGTCGAGCGGGTCATCCACTACCACAACGACGCCTTGGGCTCCCCCATCGCCGCGACCGATCAAGATGGCCGCGTGGTGTGGCGAAAGTCCTATACGCCTTACGGTCAGCCGATCGGCCCAGGGGCCCCGAACGAGCCCGGCTACACCGGCAAGTTCGAGGAGCCCGACCTGGGGATCCAGAACTTCGGCGCCCGCTGGTACGACCCGCGGATCGGCCGCTTCCTCGCTATCGATCCGGCGGGCTTCGATCCCCAAAACCCCCAAAGCTTTAATCGGTATGCCTATGCGAATAATAATCCGTATAGGTATGTGGATCCCAATGGCGAGAGCCCGCTCGATGTAGGCTTCTTCATCGTCGACACCGTCAACTTCGGGTTGGCCGTCGCCTCGGGCGATCCCGCTGCGATACAATCGACGGGCCTGGACCTCGCCGCGAGCACCGTGGGCCTCGCGAGCCCGATCCCCGGAACCGGGCTCGCCATCAAGGCCGCACGCGCGGCGGATAAGGTCACAGACTTAGCAAGCAACGCCCGAGTTGTGATCGGTGAGAATATGGATAGAGTCCAACGGTTCGCAGACAAGCTCGGCGCTGATACCTTTAGAGGAGAAAGCATGGAAGCGAATATGAGATGGATACGCGAGCAGAAAACAGCAGGAAAGGAAGTTATTGACATCGGCCCAGATTTCAGTCGCCGCGAAAAGCGGGTTTCACAGGGTACGAGGCCAGATAGTCCGTTCTATAACATGGAACGGAAAGAAACGGGTGGTTATGAAGGGTACAAAAAAGGTTTTGAACGACACGAGAAGCGGGAAGGCGGTGTTCCGGGTTTTGATGAGTGACAATGATGGATAAGCAACTCGCTAACTATTTCTTCCAGGAAGCATGTATGGCGCTTGGCTTCCTGGTTGACGGCTACTCATTTGCTCCTCCGGAACTTGTGATCGATGACCGGATCAATTTTGCGTTTGTCACGTTCATGAATAAGAACCTCGCGATCGAACTTATTCTCGACGAACACGATAACGACATAGACTGCAAAGTCGCCTGTGTCTTTAACGGCAAGAAGACAGAACATTATGCCCTTAACGATGAAGGCACCAGAGTTCGTGATAGCTTGACTAATGTGCTCAGACGTCGTGGGATTCGAAATCGGTTTTTTCAAAATGTCGGGGACCTGTCTTTGCACGACAAGATAAAGCCAACACTCGCCGACTTTTCACAAATGCTTATAGAGTACGGTAAGGACATATTGGCCGATTCACCCAAAGCATTGTCTTGATGGCATGAACCTCATCCGGTCCTGATTACGTGGCACGGTTAGGGGTTACCGCGCACCTAAGTCGCATAAACAAAGGGGTCAAGTCTCGCGAGGGAATTAGGGCAGTATCGCGGGATATCGGGGACACGTAGAGGATTAGGAAAGGATTAGGGGACAGATCCAAAAGCGCACCTGCTACGACGCATAAACAAATATATCGTGGTCTGTCCCCTAATTCCCCTCTAATTCCCCTAATTCCCATGCCTGATTCCATCGCCGGCGTCACGTGCAGCGTCTTCTGGATGCGCCCGAAATTGTAGTACATGAAGTGCAGCGCAACCGCGTGAGCATGGTTCTCGATCTTCCTTGAAAAACCCATTGGTCAGCGGGGTAAATCGGCGAATCCGCCATACGCATTGTGAGGTTCTGTCGCTCCACGTAGGACGTTGAAACATGCGGCCTTGTCGGGGGGTTCCCGCAGACTGTCCCGGTATTCGTCCCCCAGCACTCACCTGGCCTGTACTTGCGCTCCTTGGCCGGCAGTCTCGCCGCACCGTAGACCTTCACTAGCATCCGTTGGGCTACGGGGGCGGAGAGCAAGAATGAAACCGTCGAGCGGTAGCACCCGTTAGACGGTGTTTTATTTAGTTCCAAAATTTTCCGGTGGCTCTTCCTCCACAGTCACGAATTCAGTATCTATCAGCCCAAACGTATTTGGCGCTGGTCGGATGAAAATTAGACCCTTTCTCACATAACCTGCGAGCGATCCCGCTACCGATAGGCGACTCTTCTTGCTGTTTTCCTTGCCTATCGCTGACACAATCTCAGAAATATGGAGCGGATGCCCAGCTTGTTTGATTGCGTCCCTGGCTTTACTCATGGCACTTCCAGGACGGAGCAATTCGTTTGCTTGCGCCACCACCCCGCCTTCCTTTGGACTTAGCCGAAGCATATCGGTCAACGCTTGCAAATACGCTTTTGCCTCACGTGTCCGAGTCACAAGTTCTTGAGTTTGAGCCTCAAGGTCTTGAATATGCTCATGCTTTTTCCGAATGAGCGATTCCAATTTTTGACGCGGTATCATGGAAGCAATTCCATTGTACATCAATTCTCTCACACTGTATGGTGCGCGTCAATTTATGTTATGGCGTATGGCGCGGATGGTATTGAAGGTAACTTGAAAAACGATTACATTGTGGGATCACCTAACCGGACGGAGAGTCATAAGCGTGAATTCTAGGATAATTTCCAACGAGTTGGACAGGTTCAAAAGAATAGGCCCGAGGGGTGGGGAGTATTGGATGGGCCGGGAGTTGCAGCAAGTCCTCGGTTACGGCACGTGGGAAAACTTCGAGAAGGCAATCGAGAAGGCGCGTATGGCGTGTGTAGCTTCGGGAGAGGACTTAGATGATCATTTTCGTGAAACCACGAAAATGATCTTGATTGGGAAGGGCGGGAAGCGAGCGGCAAAGGATTTCTTTCTCAGTCGCTACGCGTGCTATCTAGTGGCAATGAATGGCGATCCCTCAAAGCCAGAAATCGCCACTGCTCAGACCTATTTCGCGGTTCAGACACGACGACAAGAGACACAAGATGCAAAGCTTCTGCTCGATAAACGAGTCGAGTTGCGCAACAGACTTTCAGGGGCAGTGAAGGTGCTAAATAGCGCCGCGCGAGAAGCCGGGGTCCAGAATTACGCACTGTTCCATGATGCTGGGTATCGCGGCTTATATAGCATGGGGCTTGCGAACATTAAGAAACGTAAGGGGTTGGGCGAAAGGGAAGAGTTATTCGACAGAGCGGGACGCACGGAACTTGCGGCGAATGAATTTCGCGTCACTCAAGCTCAGCAAAAAATAATTCGTGAGAGGATTGCTGGCGAACAGGAAGCTCGGAGGACTCACAGAGAGGTCGGCGAAAAGGTCAGAAAAACCATCCAAGAGATAGGAGGCGTGATGCCAGAAGACTTGCCGCCTGAACCTTCTCTCAAAAAACTAATCGGCGCGAAAACGAGAAAGTTGCCTAAACCTTTTTCCACCTAGCGGTAGCAGAGCCTTTCGAGTTACTTCCTTTCTCCGCCTCGCGCTTAGGCTTTTTGCTCTAGCTAGCCTTCCCACCCTTCAGCCGCCCCTACACCAAGGCTGACCGCCGCAGAGTCTTTGCTTGCGTCTGGGGGGGTCTTGAATCTCGCTAGTAGTCGGCTATCAGCTTTGCGAGCTGGTTGGAGTCGTGCGGTCTTTTGGATTTGCTTGCTGAAAACCATCGGTCCTCGACCGAACTAAAGAGAAATTACAGCAGATGTTGAACGTGACTTGCTACGACGGATAATAGCCATTCGTTAGCGCTCGGGGATAAATATGGAAGCAAATGATAAGGTGCAGATTCTCCTCAAGGAGTATGACACGCTCCGAGCAGAAATACTCCAACGCATCGCTCACCGCTTTGCGTCTCTAGGTTTGATAGGCGCTATGGGTGCATATGCCTTTTTTATTGAAGAGCAACTGATAAAAGATCAGATAATCGTGCTCACTATAAGCGTCATCGTTGTTGGCGTGAATCGGTTCCAGCAAGGCAATCTAATCAGGCGGTGCTCTAATAGAATCGCTGAGATAGAAGTAGCGGTAAATTCCTTAGCCGAAGGCAAGCTGCTCGTATGGGAGCACGAAAAACGAGGATCGAAGATCTTTCATAAACTCTATAACGGCGGTATACGCGCTGAGGCGGCACGACCGCTCTATTTCTCTATGCCCTGGTCGTAAGGGCCAGCGCCAAGCTCTTGCGCGTACGCCAATGGCGCAGATTCAGAGACGTTCTTACGCGCTGTGCGGAGCGAACGAAGGGCTTTTTCTTCATTGAGATCGGTGCGAACGATGGCGTCACCCAAGATATCCTCCATCAGTACATCGACAAGTATCGCTGGCGGGGGATCCTGGTCGAGCCTGTGCCTTATTACTTTGAGAAGCTCAAGCGCACCTACGAAGCGAACGATCAGTTGGCCTTGGAAAATGTTGCGATTTCCGATACAGACGAGATCCGAGACTTCTACCGCGTGCGCGAGGGCGTGAGCCATTTTGCTTATTGGTCAGAAGGCTTGGGCTCTTTCGATTTGAATGTGGTCCTAAGCCATCGGTGGGTGATGCCCGACATAAGCGACTATATCGTCACTGAAAAAGTCGAATGCATATCCTGGCGGTCGCTGCTCCTAAGACACGGCCTGAAAAAAATCGATTTACTGGCTATCGATACTGAGGGGTATGATTACGAGATCATCAAGCAGATCGACTTCGATAAACTAAGCCCTCTGATTCTCATCTACGAGCACAAGCACATTAAACGAGACGAACGTAAGCGCTGCGAGTCCATGCTCCGCGCGCATCGATATGCGCTCAGAAAGCAGCGCGGGAATACGCTTGCTTATCTGCCTGAAGCGATGTCGTAAATACCAAAGTAGAGCAAAAAGCGACCGCGCTCGATATATCTCTCGAAGTGAAATCTGAGGAGCAGGTAGTCAGCTATAACAAAGAGGCGAGAATCCTCAGAATATGGGATGGCAATAGCCAGCAACCCATAACGCAGGAGGTATTCTCGCCATGAAGAAGCGTAACTATCGTGCTCAGAAAGTCAACGAGATTCGGTGGGAAGAGATGGCCGATCGGGTCAAGGACAAGGTGGTGGTGTGGGCCATTGATGTGGCCAAGGTCGAGCAGTATGGGGTCTTGATGGACGGCGAGCGGGAGGTGGTGGTCACGGTGAAGTGGGCGCACCCGGCGGAGACACCGGCGCTGCTTGAGCGGCTGCGGGACTTAGCCTGTGAGTCGCTCACGGCGGTGATGGAATCCACCGGGGTCTATGGCGACACGCTGCGCAAGCAGTTGCGTGAGGCGGGGTTTGAGGTCCATCTGATGAGCGCCAAGCGCGTGCACGATGCCTGTGAGGTCTATGACGGGGTCCCGAGTATGCACGATGCGAAGGCGGCGCAGGTGATTGGGCGGCTGTATTTTGAAGGGGCGAGCCGGGTATGGGTGGAAGCGAGCGAGCAGCAGCGCAGCCACGATGCCATGGGGCGGCTCTACCGACTCTACCAGAAGCAGCACCAGCAACA
>JALZJW010000012.1 GCA_030859565.1 Pseudomonadota bacterium | reverse complement strand
CTCTAATTGTCCGTCGTTCATGATGGTCTTCATCCTCCCATCATGAACAGTCGCCGCCTTACTTCAGACTCATCTTGTATTAGAAATAAGCCCTCCCTTCAGACTCATCTTGCATTGGAATAGACTGGGGGTTGCGGCAGGCCGCGTCGGCGGCGTATTGTATCCGGCTGGGACGTCGGCAAGGAATAGGAATTTCAAAGGCCCTTTTTTTCAAAGGGGAAGATACGACCGAATTTATTAGCGGTCAAACAGGCGCTATCTCGGTCCAGAATTGGGGAATTATCGGGCGATCACAGCGCCCGGCGGCGGAGGTAGTCGGCCGGGAGCACCTTGCGCTTCGGCATCTTCTCGCTAGCTCGGTTGGCCTCGATCTGGCGGTGCGCGATCTCGAAGCGATTGGCCGCTTGGCGAAGGAAGATCACTCCAGCACCGGCATGAAATAATCGCGGGAGGTGAGCTTGGAGTTCGCGCGAAGGTGGTCCGCGGCCTCCCAAAGGTCGGATTCGAGTTTCTGGATGTCCCTAAATGTATCGGCGTTCATCTAATCCCAGGATTCCCCACTTGGATGACGCGTTGCGAATGTCGGCCCATGTTTTTTATTTATTGATGCGGCGGCACTAAAAACGACTTCCGTAACCTCCTTCCCGATAGGGGTACGGCGCACGCCAAACTACTTACCCGCGAGATCGAGTAGCGCCGCGGCGTGGCTGGCTTGCCGCCGCAATGCCAGGCGGATCGTGCAATCCCGTGCCCCTACCTCTGCCGAGTGAAGTCACGCTGTACTGTCAGCGAGTCATGGCCGGCAGCGGACCGCTGCCAGACGTAGTCGTAGACCCGCGCCGCGCGCTCTTCGGTCTCCTCGTCGCTGAATGGCGGCCGGGGGAGAGACCGCCATAGATTATCGAGGATGAACACCTGCACCTCGGCCTGGGTCGTGGTGTTCTGCGTCCAGTCGTGCATCGGTCGGAGCAAGTCACGCAGCGACGCGAGGAGCGCCTTGCTCGCTTGCTTGAGCCTCTCCCGGTCGGCCTTGCTTATGGCCTCCCTAAAGAGCAGATCGAACAAAGCCAGTTCGTCGTCGCTTAGGCCCTCCTGGACCGCGCGCTTCTGTTCGGCATCGAGGGTAGCGGCGAGTGCGACCAACCGCGCGAAGGTCTCCTCGACCGTCACCCGGTCCTTCTCGCGGTTGTAGTCCGCGATGATCTCCTGGTATTTCTTGTAGTAGTCCATCCGCATCGGGTTGCGGGCCAGCATCTGCGCCAGCTTCTTCTCGACGATGTCGCGGATGTCTTGCAATGCGGCGTGCTTCCGGCGTACTTTGTTCGCGAATTCATCCCGCAGCTTCGTGAGGTCGATCTGGCTCAGGTCCACCGTCAGGCCCTCGGCGTGGTCCTCCGCCTGTGCGCGAATTGCTTCGTTGACGATCTTGTGCAGCTCCTTGAGGAGTTCGGTCACGTCGGCGGTGTCGCGCCGGTCCTGCAGCTTCTCGTAGATCGCCTCGATGTTGTCGTGGCGCTCGGCGTACGCGAAGGCGCTGGGCTCCATCAGCAGCGCCTTGAAGCGGATGAAGACCTGGCGCGCCATGATCTCGAACCGGCGCTTGGCCTCGTCCGATGTGTAGAGCGCATCCGCGCCATCCCGCAGCGCCTCGATCCGCGTAAACCCCCTCGCGCCTCGAAGCCGGCCGGGATCGAAGCCCAGGGCCTTGAGGTGGTTCTCCGCCGCCTCGATGGCCTGAAGCAGGGCTGCGACCAGTTCCTCGATGGGCGCCACGATGCCGTCGCCGTCGCTGTCGTCTTCGTCGCCGACGGCGTACTGAGCCAGCGCCTCGCGCAGGCTCTTGAGCATGCCGTTGTAGTCGACGATGACGCCGCAGTCCTTGCCCGGAAAGACGCGGTTGGCGCGCGCGATGGCCTGCATCAGATTGTGTGCCCTCATCGGCTTGTCGATGTAGAGCGTGGCGAGGCACTCCACGTCGAAGCCGGTCAGCCACATAGCGCACACGATGGCGATGCGGAAGGAATGCTGCGGGTCCTTGAAGGCGTCCTCCACCGGCACCCGCTTGCCATCGGGCGTCTGGAAGCCGGTCTTCATCACAACGCGGTGCGGGATGATGTCGAAGCCCCACTTCTGAAAGTCGCGGACCTCGTTTTGGGCCTCGCTGATGACGATCTCGACGAGGGTGCTCTCCATCCACCGTACCTGACCGCGCAGGGATTCTATCTCCTTGGCCAGGCGCTCCCGCACGTCGGAGTCAGTTGCCGCGGCTAGCTCCGCTTCCCTGAGGAGGATGAGCGCCTTGATCTCTGCGAGCTTGGCCTGCCAGCGCGGCGCGATGCGCTGGAACATTCGCGCGCAGGTGATCTTGTCGATGCACACAAGCATCGACTTGCCCGTCTGCCAGCGAGTGGAACAGTGCTCGACGAAGTCGGCGGCCAGTTTGTCCAGGCGGTCGTCGGCCGTGATGACCTCGTAGTCCTTGCCCAGCAGCTTCTCCAAGAGCGCAGTGTGGTCAGGATCGAGGTCGGCCTTCTCGACCGCATCGGCGATCCGGTCGTTCAGGTCAAGCCGCGCGATCCCCAGCTTCTCCCCCCGGTTCTCGTAGACCAGCTTGACCGTGGACTGGTCCTCCTCCGAGCGCTTGAAGTCGTAGCGCGAGATGTAGTCGCCAAAAATCCGACGTGTTAGTTGGTCGTGCTTGAAGAGCGGCGTGCCCGTGAAGCCGATGAACGAGGCGTTCGGCAGCGCCAGGCGCATGTTCCGGGCGAACTTGCCCGCCTGGGTCCGATGTGCCTCGTCCGAGATAACGATGATGTTGTCACGCTCGCTGTAAGCCTCGGTCACCGGCTGGTTGAACTTGTGGATCAGGCTGAATACGAAACGGTGATTCCCTCGCAGGATTTCCTGCAGCTCGTTGCCCGAGCCGGCGCGCGGGGTCTTTTCGTCGGTGATGCCGCAGCCGATGAAGGTGCGCCAGATCTGAACGTCCAGATCCTCGCGGTCGGTCATCACCAAGAAGGTGAAGTTGCCGGGCACGACCCGGCGCACCTTCTCGGCGAAGAAGGCCATCGAGTAGGACTTGCCGCTGCCCTGCGTGTGCCAGAACACGCCCAGCCGTCCTAGATCGGCGGACCCCCGCTTCACCAGCGGCAGGTCACCGTCCCCGGCGCCTGCGGGGACCGGCGAGAGATAATCGGGGGATCCGGGCTCGGCGGCCTTGAGCAACTCCCGCTTCGGCACGCGGTATTCGAGCAGGCGTTTGTCCGGCGGGATCTGTCGCTTCAACTCCTCCTGCCGCAGGACCGAGGCGACCGCATTGTTCACGCCGAGCACCTGGTGGTTGCGCGCCACGATCTTGCGCGTGCCGCCGGCCCGGCTGTCGTCGAACAGGATGAAGTTCTCGACCAAGTCGAGCAACCGCTGCTTCGCCAGCATACCGTCCAAGAGCGCTTCGGCGTCCAGGCGCCCCTTGTCCGTTTCCGCGTTGCGCTTCCACTCGACGAAGTGCTCCCACTTGCTCGTGATCGAACCGTAGCGGGCCGCATCGCCGTTGCTAACCACCAGGAAGGCGTTGTGGTGGAAGCCATGAGCGATGCTGTGCTCGGAGAGGTAGTCGGTGAGGTTGTGGTCGAACCCGCCTCGGATGTTCCGATAGACCGCCTTCAGCTCGATGAAGACCAGCGGCAGGCCGTTGACGAAGCACACCAGGTCCGCGCGCCGGTTGTAGTGCGGCACGCGGACACCCTGGACCTTCAGCTCACGGACGGCCAGGAAGCGGTTGTTGGCCGCGTTGCGGAAGTCGATCACCTGCGCCCGCGCGTGGCGCGTCTCGCCCAAGGGGTCGCGCCACTCCACCGGCACGCCGCCGCGGACGAAGCCGTAGAACTCACGGTTGTGTTGGAGCAGCGAGCGCGCGAAGTCGGTGCGCGTCAGCTTCTCGATGGCCTGCTCGCGGGCTGCTTCCGGGATATCCGGGTTGAGCCGCGCGAGCGCCGCGCGCAGGTCCCGCACCAGGACCACTTCCCGCTCGAAGGCGCGACCCAGCGTGCCGGCCGGCCCGAACGTCTCCGCGTTGTAGGCGTAGATACTCTCCCAGCCGAGCGCCTTTTCCAGATGTTCGGCGAAAGTCTCCTGGACCAGTCGGTCCTCGCTGTTGATGTCGGTGAGGGCCATGCCCTGTCAGCCCGATAATGGCTCTGGGGCAGCCGGCTCCGGGGCCGCCTGGCTTTCTTCGACCAGCTTGCCGTCGCGCACCACCACGGCGGTGCCAGTCTGCCGCGCAATCTCCCGGCCACGTCGGGCGGCGCGGAGCAACGCGGCCGGCGCCGCCTGCATGTCGGCATCGGGCAGACGGAATATGGGCTGTCCTTTCATGGACGGACTCGTTCTGCCACCGAAAGTTGGGACCCGATTCGCCTGTAATCCAATCAGTGCGGCAGCGGCTCGAAATCGCCCATTGTCATAGGCTCATAGTTCGGCCAGCGACCGCCCAGCTCCACCAGAAGACGTTGCTTCGCCGGCGCAGGGGCAGGGTTGACCCTGACCACTTTAGCGACGTACCCACCAGGCGCCTGGGCGATAGCATGGACGAGGTCGCCGACCAAGTACCGCGGCGCCCAGCCGATCATGTAGTACTCCATAGTCTGGATTTGCACGGCAAGTTGCGTAGCGGGATTCGTCAGCTCAATGGTTACATAGAGTGCTTCCCCTGGTTTCAGGGCGTCGATCCGGCGTTGCGCATCCAGGTTCACATGCCGCCATCCATGCAGGAAAAACCGGCTACGAAACGATCCGTCCATCGCGCGCTCGATCTTTGGAAACACCTCGAAGCTGTCCGTGGCCCGATAGCCCCCGTCAACCTCCAGGATCTCTGCGGGTTCGGCTTCTTCGGGCAGGTCTAGCATCCGCAGGTAATCCGGAAAATCCCTTCGCCCTGCTGGAATGATGCGATTCATGAACAGTGGGAAGAGGACAGCGGATTCGTAAGTCTTGTCCCATTCTGGGAAGTCCATCAGGGCATCAAAGCCCGCGCGGCTCCGGGCACGCTCCGCGCCCTTGATATAGCGGAAGCGATACACGCCTTTGTCGGCCGGCACATCAAGCCGCCCTACGGGGAACCACTCGCGCGTCAGGCGCTTGTCCTGCCAGGCGAGAAACAGGGTCTTGTCGGTCATGGTGCGATCTTTCTCAGTTGATCCAGGGTGTAACACAACAACTCGACGGCGAAATCCCGCGCGAGTTCACTCATCCAGTCATCGGGCACCCGCGTCACGATCATGTGCAGCCTGGCCCGGTCCAGCTTCTCCAGCCGCTTCAAGGCCGGTGCGAATAATTCAGGATGCAAACCAGCAGCGCGGCGTACCAGTTCAAGCGGGCTGATTCCATGCTTGTCGGTCGCTTGCCAGAAAATCGCGCCGGGCGCCTTCTCCGCATACTGCGCCAATCGGCCTTCTGCCAGCAACCTGCGGCGGCACTTGCCAGCGCTGTCATCCACCAGCTCGCGACCCAGGGAGGAGGCATGATCGAACGTCGGCGCCAGCATGCCCTGCCACCCCCGCTCCGTCCTTTTGCGCAGGATGCCCCAGTTCTCGTGATGTCGGTCGGTGTTGCCGATCAAGGCGTCCAGCACCAGATAGTCGGCCAAACGTTCCTTGGCCCACCGAGCGGCCTCCGGCGCCAGGAAAACCCGCTCCAGCGCCAGAAAGATGCTGTCCAGCGTGTGATCCGACTGCCGAAACTGCTTGCCGGGATCATAGCCTAGCACATGGCCAGCCAGCACCTGGTTGCCGTAGTGGACCTCCCGGCCATCACGGGCGAAGGATGCCGTGGCCGAGCCACGCACCCCCTGGAACACCGCCAACTCCACTTGCGCATGCAGGATGTCCAGGCCGTCCGCCACCTCGGCGGCGATCTTCTCCGACCAATACTGCCCGGTATTGGGCTGCGGGAACTTGAACAGCCAGTCCGGTCCGTCGCCATCCCGATACCAGAACTTGTCCTTACTCCCCATCGCCTCCGACTCCAGCACCCAGTCGGGCTGGATCTCGAGGATGGGGTAGGGAGCGGTGTCAGTCGCGGTCATACCGCGATCTCCCCACTCATCAGGCGCGGCAGCAGCAGGTCGCGGGCGGTGGGGCCATCCTCTATGGCCCTATCGCGGGCGAAATCCCGTACGCTCAACATAAGTCGTGCGACCGCCGCGCGAAGATCCAGCGCGAGCACGACGTCGCGCTCCGACGTGCCCGCTGGCGTACCCGCCGGCCGCAAATCTTCGCATTGTAGGCGTAGATGCTATTCCACCCGAGCGCCTTCTCCCGATGCTCGGCGAAGGTCTGCTGGACCAACCGGTCTTCGCTGTTGACGGCCGTGATCATGACTTCATGGGAGCGACAACTTCCGTCTGGCTTCGAGAACCAACTCAGCAGCGCCGTGATTCATTTGGATTTCGTAGTCCCGTCGGAGCCGTTTGAAGACGGCGTCGAATACGAGTGGGTTCCGTTTGCGGCCATCCAGAATCTCATCCTGTAGTGCCCTCGCCGCCGTTGTCACATAGCCCGCCGACTTTCCGCTCAGGGCCTCGCTCCAAAGTCGTTCAGCGTGTTCTTTCAATCTATCCAGCCTTGCGGCTGCTTCCATATGCTCCGTGAATTGGCGGACGCCCCAGCAGAAGCGCTGGCGCGAGCGGAGCGACGACCTTTAATACGAAGTCTTCAATAATCAGCCCACCGCCAAGCGCGATCCAAAGCACGCCGACGAAAACGGTGACAACACAGGCAATGACAGATACTGCGTAGCGTCTTCGTTGTTTCGAATCCCACCAGCAGTTCGAACGCTGGCAGGCGATCCGTCCGATATGTATCGGAAGGTCGGCAACCTCGGGTGAATACCAGTTGTTTAGTGGAGGCATCCTGCTACCCCAGCGGAAAATACTTTTCCGATTGCTCCTTGACCAACTCCGGGTCCGGATGCCTTCCTGCCTTCAGCTCGTTCCACGGGAGCGACAAGACATCGCAGTCGAACGCCTCCTGAACTCTCGCCGCCGAGTCGCGCAGGCGCTTCTGCCACGGCGTAAGCCAGAAGATATCCCCCGCAACCACGAGCAGTCCCCAAAGCGCGACGTACCCCTTCAATGAAGGGAACGCGAGAGCCAAGAACGCGGAGGCGACGGCCAATGGTCCGCTGACGAACAGCTGAAAGCCAAACACTCGTTTGGCACTCACATAGAGTTGACGCTGCGCGGCCAGTCTTTGCAGCTGTCGATCCGTGTTCTGTTCTATCGCGATCGAGTTCATTCAGTAGTAATAGGTTGGGAACCCGTAGTCGTAGAGCAGGCGCCACCAGTCAAATGCCCCCGAGATGTCACCCTTGCCGCTTGCCTCCCGCGCTTTTTCTGCTCGGGCGACGGCAGTCGAAAGCTTCGACAACGCATCTGCACGAAATGCCGCTGTCTTGCAGGCTGGGATATAGCCGGAGATACCCCTCGGGTCCTGCATGTCAGCCAGTTGCCCGTCCCATAGGCTCCGCAGCACCCGCTTGACGTCGATGTCGTACAAGATCGACGTTTCACTAGCCGCGTATTTGGCAACCCGTAGCTTGAGATAGAACGATGAAATCGGAACGTCGCGGAAACACTTCCACGCCTTTATGAATCGAATTAGGGGCTTTACCTTACCGCCTAGCTTCTTATCGACGTAGCGTACGTACGCATTGTGTGCGTCTGGACTGGCATTCATCCATCCACCAACACAGTCTGCGATGTCGTAAACCTGGTAACCCTTGTTTTCATCCACGTAGTCTGCCGGCACAACTTCTGTCCGTTCTGCCGGATTTGTGCCGAAGGGACAAACCACAGCAGGACAATCGACTCTTATTCCGGTGTTTGGAAACCGAGCGGCCAAGCCATCTCGCACTTTCTGCAGCGAGTAGGTAGAACTCCTAGTCAGCTGATCAGTAGGCAGACAGGCCAAGTAATCAACGTCGCTATACCCGGAAATATTTGTACCGTTCCCGAACGAGCCAATGCGAACAAACCGCCTTAAGCCAAAGTTATTAGTCAAACACGCCTCTATAGATGCGCGGTGTCTCTTAGCAGCGCCCGACTCAATAAGACTAGGTTTCAGCTTCTCGTGGAAGTCCAGAAATCCCTGTTCAATTGTTCTAGGCACGTCGCGCGGCTCCGGCTGGCCAAACAACGATCTGTCCATTCATCAGACGCGGCAACAGTAGGTCGCGGGCAGCGCGGAGTTTCTCGTTCACCTCGTCTAACTTCTCCATCTGCGCGTAAAATGGTGTCGCCGTCTCCAAAAACTCCCGCAGGATGCTTTTGGGCGGAATCAGCAGCGGGCGGCTGTAGGCAAAGTCCCGGTTCAGGCCGGGGACAGCACCGTCCGTGCTGATGAAGTGCATGTGCTTGAGCGCGTAATATAGGTAGAGGTCGCTGCACTCCGGCCCGACGAAGTACACGGTGTCGATCGGGTAGAAGCCCTTGCTGGACCAGTACACGCTGCCGACGTTGCCTTTTCTCCCGACGGCGATTCCAGGGCCTTGAACAAGCGGCTTATCGTGCATACCAACTATGCCGCTTGAGCCGAACACCGGGTACTCGCCCTCGACGCGATCATCTGCCTTCAGCGCCTTGCCATAGTTCAGTGTCACGCGGTCGCCAAGCCGAACGCGCTCCCACCTCTCCGGCACGCCGTCGATGATGTGGGTGTGCTCGTGGCCGGGGAAGCGGAGGCGGACGAACCACTCGCGGTAGAGCTGCCGCGCAGCCTCCTCCAGGAGCGCCATCCGGCGCCGGTTGTTCTCGATCAGGTCATCGTAGGCGGAGAGGATGTCGCCAATTCTCTTCTGCTCGTTGAGGCTAGGGACCGAGAACTCGATCGACAGCAGCTTCTCTTGGCTCAGGTTGTCTTGAGCAGCACCTTGCGTGAACTGTTGAACACGCTGCTGAATCGTCGCATCGAAGAGGTACTTCACGAATCGGGCATCTGCCTTCTCTTCGTCGGGCATGAAACCGATGACGCTGTCTGGAAAGCAGGCGTCGATCCCGAGAATTGCAGTGTCAGCGATGTTGGCGGCGATTGTGATGCAAAGCGTTCCTGTAGGCCACAATCCGCTTTGCTCAAGGCCGGCTTCGCTATAGGTCTGCTGATAGTCCGTGATGTAGAGCCCGGCGTGCTTCACGTCGCCGGTCTGGATGAAGGGATAGGGACCGTCATAGAGATGGGCGGCATCGCGTGGTCGGTGCCGAGAACGACCGCGCGACAGATAGCCAAGCTCGTCCAACCGCTGCGGCGTCCAGCTCATGCCCCCAACTCCTCGAAGTTCTCCTGAATCGTTGCCGCCAGCTCCGTCGCTTCTTTGTTGAGGTCGGCCAACTCGGTGTGGATGTCGCGCAGGGTCTGCTCGAAGTCGAAGTCATCGTCCTCCTCGGGCGGGGCGACGCCAACGTAGCGGCCGGGGGTGAGGCTCCAGTCGGCCGCCTCGATCTCCTTGCGGTCCACGAGCTTGACCAAGCCAGGCACGGCCTGCAGCTCGGCCTTGGGGAAGCGGTCCTGCAGCCACGTCACCTGCCGATGGAAGTAGACGGCGTGTTTCAACTGCTCGACGGCGGCCTTACGCTCCTCGTCGAGCTGCTTGACCAGCCGGCCCGTGGCGCGGCGGTCGTAGGCCACCCCCTCACCCCGACCCTCTCCCCCATTTCCAAAGGCGAGGGAGATTTCGGCGCCAAGATCCGCGACGCGCGCGGCGAGTTTGCAGAGCAGATCCACCTGCTTGACCAGGCCGCGGATGGCCTCCGCGATGGGGTCGAAGGCTTTGCGCGCCGCGTGCTGAGCGTCGTTGTCTGGATTCCCGCTTTCGCGGGAATGACGAATGGCGAAACTATCAATCGCATACAAGAGCTTATTCCGGTCGCCCTCGTAAAGCGTGGTCGCCTCGCGCAGCTCAGTCATGGCATCCGCGAACACCTGTTTCTGGTTATTAATACGATCAGTAGTAATGTCACATTCCTTTATTGCGTCATTCCCGCGAAAGCGGGAATCCAGTGCAATACTCTTGGCGCCGCCTGGATTCCGGGTCTGCGGTGCTGCGCACCTTGCCCGGAATGACGAGGAAGACGCGACATTACTATTGTCGCTCGTAGTAAGGTCGAGTCCCGAGGGGCCCGCCGCCGCATCGGCTAGCCGATCAAAGCGCTCGCGCAGGTCGGCGAGCGTTGTTTCGAAGGTGCCGAGCACGGCCGGGATCTCCACAGTCTCGGCACAGACGCGGTCGAGGTAGTCCTTCACCAGCCCGAGGAAGCGCTGCTGTTGGCCACGGTAGAGCCAGACGACGGCGGCAAGGTTCTGCATCTGCTCGGGCGAGAAGTCGTAGATCTTGCGGGTGACCTTGCGGTAGACGTTGCGAGCATCGAGCATCAGGACGTTGCCCTTCTGGTTCAGGGCAACGTCTCCCTCACCCCGGCCCTCTCCCACAGGGAGAAGGCGCGCGGAAAGGATCTGTTCCAAAACCCTTTGAGGGTTGGTCATGACTTCGTCATTGCGAAAGCGAACAACCGTGTTGCCAAGCGATCGTAGGTATTTCTCGCGCGTAGCGTCTTGTGTGGCTTTCGCTGGTTCGTCGTGAATGCCGCCGTCAAGTTCCACGACCTGTCGGGATTCGTGGCAATAGAAGTCAACGAGATAGTTGCCGATCTGGTGTTGACGGCGAAACTTGAGGCCCGCCAGCTGCCGATCGCGGATCAACTGCCACAGCATTTTTTCCGCCGGTGTATGACTCTGCCGAAGCTCGCGCGCTCGCTTTGCGAGCCCGGAGTAATTGAACCCACCTCGGTAACCTACGGTGTTCCTCCCTTCTCCCATTGGGAGAAGGGCCGGAGATGAGGGTGTCGGCTTCGACTTGTCGAAGTGCCACAGCTCGCAAGGCACAGTGCGGGTGTAGAAGAAGTTGGAGCGAATGGAGATCATCACGTCCACGTCGCCTGTCTCGACGATTTTCCGGCGCACCTCCTTCTCGCCGTGGCCGGCGCTCGAGGCCTGCGAGGACATGACGAAGCCGGCGCGGCCCTTCGCGTTCAGGTAGCTCCAGAAGTACGAGATCCAGAGGTAATTGCCGTTGCCGACTTTCTTCTGCTTGTTCACGCCCGGCAGGCCGAACGGTAGGCGCGGGTCGCCCTTGATGCGCTCGGCGTCGACGAGATCGACGTTGAAGGGCGGATTGGCCATCACGAAGTCGCACTGGCCGGCGAGGGTGTGCTCGTCCTGATAATAGGTGATGGCCTCGGCGATCTTCCCCTCCAGGCCGTGCACCGCGAGGTTCATCTTGGCAATGCGGATGGTGTCGCGGTTCTTCTCCTGGCCGTAGAAGACCACCTTCTTCGCCGTGTCGCCGCCCTCGTGCTCGATGAAGTGGCTGGACTGCACGAACATGCCACCCGAGCCGGAGGCCGGGTCGAACACGGTACCGTGATCGGGCTCGATGACGTTGACGATGGTCTGCACGATCGAGGATGGCGTGAAGAACTCGCCGTTGTCGTGCGCCTTCTGGATCGAGAACTTGGCAAGAAAGTATTCGTAGATGCGGCCGAACACATCGCCGGTGGCCTGCTTGATCTGTTCGCTGTTGAACAAGCGCATCAGGTCTTCGAGCACCTTGGTCTCGAAGATGCCGTAGTCCTTCGGCAGCACGCCGAGGAGCGGCTCGAACTCGGCCTCGATAGCGGTCATGGCCTCGGTGACGAGCCTGGGTAGGTCGGCGCCGCTCACGGCCGCCTGCTGCACGATCCAGTCGTAACGGGCCTTCTCAGGCAGGTAGAGCGAGCGCCGCGCGATGTAGTCGGCCGGCAGGACCTTGCGCTTGGGCATCTTGCCGCTCGCCTGGTCGGCATCGATCTGCCTGTGCGCCGCCTCGAACCGATTGGCCGCGTGGCGAAGAAAGATCACCCCCAACACCGGCATAAAATAATCGCTGGAGGTGAGCTTGGAGTTCGCGCGGAGGTGGTCCGCGGCCTCCCAGAGATCGGATTCGAGCTTCTCGATGTCCCTAAGTGTATCGGCGTTCATCAAATCTCAGAGGTGGTGAAGAAATCTGCTGCGCTCGGGATCTCGCGTTCCGGCGGTGCTCGAAATCCTCATGTATTTTAATATACACTGCGGTTTCTCCGCTCCGGCGGAACGCGACCTCTCTTCGCTCGCGACGATTTTTTCACAAGCTCTCAGGATTCTACCCACTTTGGATAACGCGTTGCGAATGTCGGCCCACGTCTTTTTTGATCCCGGCACTAACCACTTCCGTAACGCCTCCTTGCCGATAGGGGTACGGCGCACGCCAAACTACTTACCCGCGAGATCGAATAGCGCCGCGGCCGCGGCGTGGCTGGCTTGCCGCCGCAATGCCAGGCGGATCGCGGAAAACGCTTGTTTCAAATCCTCCACCGCGACCGGATCGTCAAGCCAACGCGACACTTCCCGCGCCAGGCGCCGCGGTTCGACCTCGCCCTGGAGGATCTCGGGCACAAGACGTCGGCCTGCGAGCAGATTCGGCAGTGAAAAATAAGGCGCGCGTACCAGAAGCCGTGCGACGAGATAGCTCAACGCCGACATGCGATAGCTCACCACCATGGGCCGGCCGACAAGCAGGGTCTCGAGTGAGGCCGTGCCGGACACGGTAAGCACCACGTCGGCGGCCGCGATCACCTCGCGCGCACGGTGTTCAAATACCTTAATCGGTATTTCCGGGTCGAGGCGTTGGAGGATGGCTTCGATGTATAAGCGGCCCTCGCGCCCCGAGGCGGCGAACGCGCACTGGAGATCGGGCCGCGCTTTGCGCAGTTCAAGGGCGGATCGCAAGAATGGTTCGACGTGATACCGCCACTCGTTGCCCCGGCTGCCGGGCAGCAGTGCGACCACCGGCCGATCCAGGGGCAAGCCCAAAGCGGCGCGAGCCGGTTCCTTATCGTTAGCATCGGCGATCTCATCGGCGAGCGGATGGCCGACGAACTTCACGGGGATGCCGTGCGCGCGGTAAAAATTCTCCTCGAAGGGAAACAACACCAGCATCAAGTCCACCGCACGGGCGATCCGCCGGACCCGCCAGGGCCTCCAGGCCCAAACCTGCGGGCTCACATAGTGTACAGTGCGCACCCCGGCAGCGCGCAGGCGTTCTTCCAGGGCGAGATTGAACTCGGGCGCATCGATCCCGACGAAGAGATCCGGAGGCCTAGAGAGGAAATGTTCCGCAAGCCGGGAACGCGCCGCCGCTAACTCGCGATAACGTCCGAGAACCTCGAAGACGCCCATGACGGCCAACCGGTCCATCGGGTAGAGCACGTTGCATCCGGCCTCCTGCATGCGCGCGCCCCCGATGCCCTCGACTTCAAGATGATCATCACGGCAACGCAGCGCCGCTATGAGACCCGCGCCCAGGCGATCACCCGATGGCTCGCCGGCGACCATCCCGATGCGCATTAGGGAAGCTCTGCAATACTTACTGCGCAACCCATCTGCTTTGTCGCGTGCTCGCTCCTCGCTCGCCTATCTACCTGATATGTCTCGCGACTCGCTCCGCGGCTTCGCGCATCTGGGCTTGCTCGCGACACTCTTGCAGAGCTTCCTTAGCCTCGATGGCGCGCGAACCCGCGAGTGGAGCCCGCGATGAATTCAGCCCACTCCCGTACCAGCGCGAAGGGTGAGCTTGCAAGCTCCGCGAGCACTTCGCGGGTACCCATGCCGGACAAGAATAACAGCTGGTAAGCGCGTTTCAGCGCTGAGATCTCTTGAGCGTTCACCCCCGCGCGCTGCAAACCGACACGGTTGAGCCCGACCACTCGCGCCGGGGCGCCGGTGGCTAGCGTGAACGGCAGGCAATCCATGTTGACACCCGCGAGACCCGAGATCATGGCGATGCGGCCGATGCGGCAGAATTGATGGACCGCCGCGTTCGCGGAGATAAACGCGCGATCCCCGACGCAGACGTGGCCCCCGAGGGCGGCGCTATTGGCGAGGACGACGAAGTTCCCCAGCGTGCAATCATGCGCCACATGGGCGTTGACCATGAGAAAGTTTTCATCACCGAGTGAGGTGGCTGCACCCTCGCGCGTCGCGCGGTGTATGCTCACGCCTTCGCGGATCACGTTGTCATCGCCGATGGTGACATAGCTGGCGCAAGGCTTGACCGACAGATCTTGCGGATCGCCTCCGATGATCGCGTGCTCGTGAATGGTATTACCGCGGCCGAGACGCGAATAACGTTTAACGACCGCATGGGCGCCGATCCGGCACTCGGGCCCGATGCTGACATCATTTTCTATCACCGCGAACGGCCCGACCGCGACGCCTTCCGCGAGCTGGGCGCCGGGATCAATGAGCGCTGTCGGATGGATCTTCGCCATGGCTCAGAGCTTGTGAAAAAACCTACTGCGCTCGGGATCTCGTCTTCCGGCGGTGCTCGGAATCCTCATGTAATTCAACATACACTCCGGTTCCTGCGCTCCGGCGGAACGCGACCTCCCTTCGCTCGCGACGGTTCTTTCACAAGCTCTCAGGTGGCTTCCGTGGCGCCGGCACATGCGTTTGGCCCCAGCAATCGGTGCTCGATGGACCCGGTGATCGCGAGCGCGACGGCGAGCGCGCGCCGCCCGTCTTCTCCCGAGACGACAGGGGGCGTCTTATTAATAACGGCTTGCACGAACGCTTGTAGCTCGAGCAGAAGCGCATCGGCGCGCTCGATTTTTTTTTCCTCGGTAACGATACGCATCGCGCCTGTCTCCGAAGCGCGATCCCGCTCGCGCCTGGCGATGGTGACCTTGTGTTCCAAGTAATCGATCGAAAGATAACAATCCCTTTGAAAGATCCGGATCTTGCGCAGCGGACTGTGGCTGACACGGCTGGCGGTCACGTTGGCCACGCAACCATCGGCGAACTCCAGCCGGGCATTCGCGATATCCACCTCCGCCGTCAGGACGGGAAGCCCCATCGGGCGGATGGCCGCGACCTCGCTCGCTACGATATTGAGAATGATGTCGATGTCGTGGATCATCAGATCCATCACCACGCTCACCCCCGCCCCGCGCGGTTGGAAGGAGGCGATGCGGTGGGATTCGATGAACATCGGTTGGTGCAGCATACTGCGTAAAGCGAGTAACGCGGGGTTAAACCGTTCGAGGTGTCCCACCTGCAATACCAATCCTTGACGCCGGGCCAATGCGATCAGATCGTCGGCCTCGGCGAGCGTGCGCGTCATCGGTTTTTCCACCAGCACATGGACACCGGCCGCCAAGCAATCTTTCGCCACGACGTAGTGCGACTCGGGCGGCACCACCACCGACACGACATCGACCACATCGAGTATGCGCCGATAATCGGTCAGCGCTTGGGCTCGACACGGGGCGGCAACTTCCAGCGCCCGCTCCTCGATGAGGTCGACCACCGCGCACAGATCGACATTAGGCAGCGCGGCATATTTCTGTGCGTGGAATCGTCCGAGATAGCCCGCGCCGATGACGGCGGCTCGCAGCCTTTGCATGGTGGGAGTCGCGGGGTTTACCGGCAACCGACGTTATTCAAGACAGCATTCCTGCCGCGGATCTCAGAGTTTGTGAAAAAACCGTCGCGAGCGAAGGGAGGTCGCGTTCCGCCGGAGCGTAGGAACCGGAGTGTATATTGAAGTACATGAGGATTCCGAGCACCGCCGGAACGCGAGATCCCGAGCGTAGTAGGTTTTTTCACAAACTCTCAGCGAATGATCCCACGAGTACTTTTTCCTACGAAGTCGATCAAGCGCGCGACCTCCGGGGACTCGGGCGCGAGGGCCTTGAGCCGCTCAATCGATTCGGAGACGGTGAGATTCTCACGGTACAAAATGCGATACGCTCGCCGCAGGAGATGGATGGTTTCATTGCTCAAACCGTTGCGTTTGAGCCCTTCCCGATTCAGTCCGTGCACCTTCGCCGGCTTCTGGGATATCATCACGTAGGGAGGAACGTCTTTGACGACGATCGATGAAACCGCCGCGAAGCTATACGCACCGACGCGGCAAAACTGATGCACCAGCGAGAAGCCTCCGAGAATCGCGTAGTCTTCGACGATGACGTGACCCGCGAGCGAGGCGCCGTTCGCAAACACGGTATGACTGCCGACGATGCAGTCGTGGGCGATGTGCACGTAGGCCATGATCCAGTTGTCGTCCCCGATCCGCGTCACCCCCCCGCCTTGGACCGTACCGCGGTTCATGGTGCAGTATTCGCGTAGGGTATTGCGATCGCCGATCTCGAGACGGGTTTGCTCACGCTCTCCGCCGTACTTCTTATCCTGGGGATCCGCGCCCAGCGAGCAAAACTGGAAGATCCGATTGTTTCGGCCGATGCGCGTCGGACCCTGGATCACGACATGCGGTCCAATCCACGTGCCGTCCCCGATCTCCACATCGGGCCCGATGAGAGACCAGGGCCCAATCGTTACATCGCTTCCAAGCCTAACGCCGGGATCTACGATCGCCTGGGCGTCTATCAACGGTTAGCAACCGAATGGGTTCCCATGATCTTGGCCGTGGCCACCGGTGTACCGTCCACGCGGGCGATGGCGTCGAAGCGATAGATCCCGCGGATCTCGCGCTCCAACTGCACATATAACTGCAGTTGGTCGCCCGGAACCACCGGCTTTTTGAAGCGTGACTTATCGATACCGACGAGGTAATAAATCGTCTCGGGATCGGACTTGATCTGTCCGGAGCTGAAAATCAGCAGTGCCGTCGCTTGCGCCAGCGCCTCCAGAATCAGCACCCCCGGCATGATCGGCCGAACGGGAAAATGACCGCTGAAAAAAGGTTCGTTAATAGTGACGTTTTTAACCGCGACCAGCGATTGACCATCCACGCACTCGAGCACCCGATCAATGAGCAAGATCGGATAGCGGTGCGGTAACAGCCGCCGTATTTTCTGTATATCGAGTAACATCTATCGCCTTCGCGGCGCCTGCTTATTCACAAGCTCTCACCCTCGTTTCCGGCATTCGCGCCGCCGCGCGCACTGTTGCGGCGTTCGGTCGCCGCCTTATCGAGCCTATTGAAGCGGGCGACTTTCCGCCGCCATTCCTTGTCCTCTCGCGCCGGCCAAACGGAGGAATAAACACCCGCCACGGGAATGGATTTGGTAACCGATGCGGCACCCTTGATCACGACATCGTCCGCAATCTCGATGTGTCCCGTGATGCCTGCGCCACCGCCGATCAAGCAGCGCTTACCGATGCGCGTGCTACCCGAGACGCCCACGCAACCCGCGATTGCGGTGTGTGCGCCGATACGCACATTATGTCCGATTTGGATGAGATTATCGAGCTTAACGCCGTCTTCTATGACCGTATCCTTGAAGGTACCGCGGTCGATGGTGGTATTCGCCCCAATCTCCACGTCATCACCGATGCGCACGCTCGCGTTCTGCGGGATCTTCGTCCACACGTCTTGATCGCGGGCAAGACCGAATCCGTCCGCTCCGATCACCGCCCCGGGGTGAATCAGGCAGCGCTGTCCGATGCTCGCGCCGCTGATGACCGTAACGCGCGCGCTAAGACGAGAGTGATCGCCTATCCGCACCGCGCGCCCGATAATACAGCCCGGACCGATGAAAGCCTGGGACCCGATCCGAGCGCCCTCTTCAACGACCGCGAAAGCCCCCACATGCGCGGCTGCATCCACGCTGGCCGTGGGAGCGATACAAGCGCTGGTATGAATGCCGGGATCGAAAGCCGGTGGCGGGCTCAGAAAGCTGGAGGCGAGCGCATAGGCTAGATAAGGATCCGCGGTGACCAGCGCGGCGACAGGGCATGCGCTCAACTCGGCCGGATGCAGTATGACCGCGGAGGCTGCGGTGAATTTCAGGAAATTCCGATAACGCCGGTCAAACAAGAAGGATACATCGCCCGCTTGGGCCGTATCGAGCGTCGCTATGTTCGCGACCAGACAGCCCTCGTCACCGTGGAGCGTCGCTCCGATGTGCCGCGCAAGATCGCCTAAGCGAACGGGCATCGGCGGGGCACTACCTGCCTTTGTAGCCTTTCTTTAAACGCTCGACGACCTTGCTGGTGACGTCCACGCGCTCATTCGCGTAGATCACGCCTTCTCCGACGATGACATCGAATCCCTCCTCCTTGGCAAGGATTTGGATCGCCTCGACCACTTGGCGCTGGATCTTGCCGAATTCTTCATTGCGGCGGAAATTCAGGTCCTCTCTAAACTCATCTTGGTCGCGTTTGAGATCGCGTTTTACGCCGATGATGTCACGCTCGATCTTGCGGCGTTCGGTCTCGGTCATCACCGGCGCATCCTTCGCCAGGCGGTCTTCAAGCTGTTTAGCCCTTCTTTGAGCCGCACCCAGATTCCTATCGCGCGGGGCAAATTCACGCTCGAGCCGTTTCCGCGCTTCCTCGGCCTGCGGGGCGGCCTCCAACACCTTGATGGGATTGACCACCCCGATGCGCAAATCCGCGCCCCGGGACGGCGTACCCGCCACGGCGCCGCATAAAACGATCAAACTCGAAAATAACTTAAGCTTCTTCAAGATCATTGCTCCAATTAAAACGAAGTGCCAAACGTGAATTGAAAGGGTTGCGTGTCATCGCCGTCGCTATCGTTGAAAGGCTGCGCCACGCTGACGGTTAAAACCCCGAAGGGCGATACCCAAAGGCCCGAGAGCCCCGCGGAGAGCCGCATAGTGCCTAAGTCAATATCTTCGTCCTCGCCATAAACATTGCCCGCGTCAACGAAGGCGGTAAAGCGCACCGACTTCACGTCCGTCAGAAAGGGTACGGGGAGGATGAGCTCGGCGTTGCCGACGATCATGACATTCCCCCCGAGCGCCCGGTTTGTGGGAACTCCGTTTATGGAATCCTCGGGCCCCAAGGTGTTCTCTTCGTAACCGCGCACGGTGCGCGGCCCGCCCGCGTAGAAGTTCTCGAAAAATGGCAGGCCTTCGGTTTCGCTGTATCCATCACCATAGCCGAGCTGTCCCTGCAGGGCGAGCACATAGTCCTCGGTAACGGGATAAAACCAGCGGCCATCGTAATCGATTTTATAATACTGAAGATCCACGCCCGGCACCGCCACTTGGCCCCGGATGCGATGATACGTGCCGCGGTCCGGCAACAGCGCTTTATTGCGCGTGTCGTAGGCAAAGCCGGAGCTTATCTGCAACACATCGAATTTGTTGCCCTCCCGCTCAATAAACTCTCGCACCGCATCGCCGGGGAAGCCCCCCGAGTTGATCTCCGTATTCTCATAGTGGAAACCGAGATTGAGAAAGTTAAACTCCGACACCGGAATGCCGAAGTTCACCCCGCCGCTCACGACCTTGGAATCAAACCGGGTAATGTTCGCATCCCCGGCGTCGGTCTCCCGGTAGGAGACATCGAAGCCTTGGCTGATACCATCGATGGTAAAATAGGGATCGGTGTAGCCCAAGGCAAATACCCGGTTCACGTCGCTATTGTTGAAGGCGAAGTTCACCCGTTTCCCGCTGCCGAGGAAGTTGTCTTGAACCACGCTGGTATTGAAGATCAACCCTTGTGTTTGCGAAAACCCCAAGCCTAGCAATAGATTTCCCGACGCCCGTTCCACCACTGAATAATTGACATCCACCTGATCGGGGGTGTCGGGAACGGCCGGCGTCTCAACGTTGACCTCCTCGAAGTAACCGAGCTTTTGCAACCGGGTTTTGGAGCGGTTCACCTTGCCGGTCGAGAACCACGCGCCCTCCATCTGGCGCATCTCCCGCCGCAACACCTCGTCGCGGGTCTTGGCATTACCCGAAAAGTTGATCCTGCGCACGTACACGCGTTTGCCCGGGTCCACGAAATAGGTCAATGAGACGGTCTTGGTTTTTTCATCGATCTGGGGCACCGGATTGACGTTGGCGAAAGCGTAGCCTTCATCGCCGAGCCGCTCGCTAATGTGGGTGCTCGTCTGGGTGACCTCTTTTCTCGAAAATATCTCGCCGCGCCCGGTCGTCACCAAGGGAAAAAGATCATCCGCGGGGACGATGAGATCGCCCGCGAGCTTCACATCGGAAATTTCGTAGCGTTCCCCTTCGGTCACGTTAATCGTGACATACACATCGCTCTTATCGGGCGTAATGGAAACCTGGGTCGAATCGATATTGAAATTGACAAACCCGCTGTCGAGGTAGTGCGAACGCAGGGCTTCGAGATCGGCCCCGAGCTTTTGCTTCGAGTACTGATCCGATTTGGTGAAAAACGAAATCAGGGTGGGCGTCGTTAGTTTAAAGCTTTTCAGCAGCTCGTCGTCATCGTACGCCTTGTTGCCGACGACATTGATTTGCTCAATACGCGCGGCGCGTCCTTCGACAATGTGTATCGTCACCGCGACCCGGTTGCTTCCAATCGACTTTACGTTCGATTCGATCTGAACCGCATACTTGCCTTGCCCGAAATACTGCCGTCCAAGCTCTTGTTCTACCTTGTCCAAGAGCGAACGGTCGAAGACCTCTCCCTCGGCGAACCCGATCTCCTTCAGGGCATTGAAGAGATCCTCGGTCTTGATATCCTTATTGCCGGAGATGCCGATTGTCGAGATGGTTTCGCGCTCGCTGACCACCACGACCAGGGTGTCGCCCGCGCGCTCTATCCGGACATCCTTGAAGAATCCCGTCTTGAACAGCGCGCGAATCGCTTCCCCCGAGCGGTTTTCGTCGAACTCGTCCCCGACCTTGACCGGAAGGTAGTTGAAAACCGTACCAGGCGCGATCCGCCGCAAGCCCTCGATACGAATGTCCTTGACGATAAACCGTTCCCCGCCGAGCGCCGGGAGAGCAGTCTGGGCAGTCACGAGCAACGCCAACAACCACCGCAGTAGAGTCCGACCGGCCACCGTCATATTCTTTATTTTTTTATCCTAAGGAAGCTCTGCAAAAGTTACTGCGCAGCCCATCTGCTTTGGCGCGTGCTCGCGCGTCGCTCGCCTATCTACCTGATATGTCTCGCGACTCGCTCCGCGGCTTCGCGCATCTGGGCTTGCTCGCGACACTCTTGCAGAGCTTCCTAATTGAGGATGCGCGCGACGTCATTGTATATCGCAATGGCCATCAGGCTCCCGAGCAGCACGATCCCAATCTGCTGTGCAAAGCGTTGCGTCTCCACCGAGACCGGCTTGCGCTGCACGAACTCTATAAGGTAATACAATAAATGGCCTCCATCCAGTAGCGGGACCGGAAGCAAGTTGAGCACCCCGAGACTCACGCTTACGATCGCTAGAAACGATAAAAAGGCCGCCATTCCGATACCGGCGGACTGCCCGGCATACTGCGCGATGCTGATCGGCCCGCTGAGATTCTGGACGGAGGCTTCGCCGAGTACCATCTTAAAGATGATCTTTAATGTGATGGCGGACATTTCCAGCGTCTTCGACACGGAGTGGCCAAAGGCATCCAAGAGCGCGTAGCGCTGGGTGGCGACCAGCGCCGGGTCGAGATCTTTCGGCGGGGCGGCGCCCGCACCGATGCGCCCGATTGTTCTGCCTTCGACTTCTGCCCGTTCCGGCCGCACCTCAAGGCTGAGAGGCGTCTCACCGCGCTCGACCCGGAGCTGAATCGTCTGCTCCGGCCGCTCCTGGACATGGTCGACCCATTGCTCCCAAGACTGCATCGGGCGCCCGTCGGCCTGCAGGATCCGATCGCCTGCCCGGAGCCCGCTCCGCTCCGCCGCCCCGCCCGCAAGCACCTCCCCGATCACGGCCTCGAGATGGGGCCGATAGGGCTCTATGCCGAGACGCCGCAACAGGCTTCCGCGCGCGAGATCATCGATATGCACTCGGCGCAGGTCTATCGCGACCTTGCGGGTGCGGCCGTCCTCATCGCGTACCAAGAGGTTCAGCGTTTCGCCGTCCACGACCTTGGGAATCGTCTCGTTGATCACCGCATCCCAGGTGGGGGTCGGCTCCTCGTCCACGGAAATGATCTCGACTCCTTGGCGGAGACCCGCCTTGGCCGCGATCGAATCCGACGCCACCTCGCCTATCTGCGGCTTGAGACCGGAGATCCCGATCACATACATGGCGCAATAAGCGAGGATCGCAAACAAGAAATTAAACAGCGGTCCGGCCATCACCACCGCGGTTCTGGCCGCCAGCGGTTGGCGGTTAAATTCGCGCATGAGATCCGCGGGCGGCACCGGCCCTTCCCGGTCATCGAGCATCTTGACGTATCCCCCCAAGGGGATGGCAGCGACGACGAACTCCGTTTGATCACGGCCGATCCTGCGCCCCCAGATGGGTTTTCCGAATCCCACCGAAAAGCGCAGCACCTTGATGCCGACGCTGCGCGCGACACAAAAGTGACCGAACTCGTGGACCACCACCAGGACCCCGACGGCGACGACGAAGGCCAGAACTGAAAATATAACATCCATCATTGACGCCTCGCCGCAACGGCCCGCGCGGCATGCGCTCTGGCGGCAGCGTCCGCGGCCAAGATCGCCTCCAGCGAGTCGCCTCCCGCGCTCGGGACGCCTGCTAAGGTGTCCGCAACCACGGCGGGGATATCGCTGAATCGCAAGCTGCCATTGAGAAACGAATCGACCGCGACCTCGTTGCCCGCATTTAATACCGCGGTCGCCGTACCCCCTGCTTCCATCGCCTGACGGGCCAAACTCAGACACGGGAAACGCTCGAGATCCGGGGGCTCAAAGTCCAGCCGCCCCACTTCCAGAAGATTGAGCGGCGCGACCCCCGAGGGAATGCGGTCCGGCCAGGCCAGGGCATGGGCAATCGGCGTGCGCATATCCGGATTACCCAGCTGCGCCAGCACCGAGCCGTCGATGAACTCCACGAGCGAGTGAATCACGCTCTGCGGGTGCAGCACGACCTCCACGTGTGGCGGCGTGGTTGCGAATAACCAGCAGGCTTCGATGAACTCGAGCCCCTTATTCATCAGAGTTGCGGAGTCCACGGATATTTTGCGTCCCATGACCCAGTTGGGATGGGCGCAGGCCTGATCGGGGGTCACGGCGTGGAGGTCGGCAAGCGGCGTCCTGCGAAACGGGCCCCCCGATCCGGTAAGTAGTATACGCCGGACGCCCACCCGTTCCAGTCCCGCGGGGAAGGAGGGGGGAAGACATTGAAAGATTGCGTTATGTTCGCTATCGATGGGCAGCAGTTCGGCGCCGCTATTCTTTACCGCTTCCATGAAGATGCGCCCCGACATGACCAGCGCTTCCTTGTTCGCCAAGAGAATGCGTTTCCCGGTGCGCGCTGCGGCGAGCGTCGGAAGCAGCCCCGCCGCGCCAACGATCCCGGCCATCACATAATCCGCCTCTGGGGTGCTCGCGACCGCTTCCAAGCCGGCGCATCCGGAAAGCACGCGAACGCCGGGCGCACTCGTGGCCAAGCGGCGCTCAAGTTCCAATGCCTTGGTTTCATCCACCATCACGGCATAGGGCGGATGCCAGGCCTCGCATTGGCTCGCCAGCCGCTCGAGATTGCGATGGGCGGTCAGCGCGATAATCCGGAAACGCTCGCGATGGCGGGCCACGACATCGAGCGTGTTAACGCCGATGGTGCCCGTCGACCCCAAGATCGTCAGACCAATCACAATGGCAACCCGACGGCACTGCCGAGGGCGAACACCGGCGCGGCGGCCATCAAACTATCGATGCGGTCAAGGATCCCGCCGTGCCCGGGCAACAGGCTACCGCTATCTTTTACCCCCGCTTGCCGTTTCACCAAGCTCTCGAACAGATCTCCGAGCACCGAGAATATGACCGTGGCGAGACAGAGGGTCATAAACCCTACGCGGTCCGCAAAACGTAAGGGGATCCACCCTGAACATAGCCACCCGACCGCTCCCGAGGCAGCCAATCCACCCCATAATCCCTCCCAGGTCTTGCCCGGGCTGACCTTATCCGCGAGCCGATGCTTCCCCCAGCGCTTGCCGGCGAAAAAGGCCCCGATGTCCGCCGACCAAATCACCAGCATGAGCGCGACCACCAAGAACACCCCGCCATCGGCGCGGCCATGCAAACCGATGAGCGCCGCCCAGCCGGGGACCACGACAAACCAACCGGCCGCGCACAGTAACGGCCGCGACTTCGGAATACCGATCCCGCGGCGCTGATAATCGAGCAGCCAATAGAAAGCGGCGCACCACCCGCCCAACAAGAGCAAGGCGGCGCCGGCCATCTGATCCTTAACCCACGACAAGCTCAAGAGCCAGTACGCCGCCGCCATGCAGACAGACGTCGCGATCGTATAGTAAACACGCGGTTGGAACGCCGACCAACCGGCGAGGTAACTCCATTCCCACGCACCCAACGCGATGAAGACGCCGAAAACAACCGCCACGCCCGCGGTCGGCAAAAAAAACAAGGCCCCGAGCACCAGCGGGATGAGAATGGCGGCGGTGACAATGCGGCGCCTAAGCGCCGCGAACGCATTCGACCTGCTCGCCTGTCTTGCCGAATCGCCGCTGTCGCATTGCATAAGAGTTAAGCGCCATTTCCAGGTGAGCCGGCGTGAAGTCCGGCCACAGAGAGTCGGTAAAAAAAAACTCGGTGTACGCCAATTGCCACAGTAAATAATTGCTGATGCGCTGCTCGCCACCGGTGCGAATTATAAGATCGGGGTCGGGGAGATCGCCGAGGCTTAGGTGTGCTTCCACCGCGGCTTCCGTAATTTCCTCAGCCCTCATGACCCCTGCCGCGACCCGCCTCGCGAGCGCTCTCGCGGCCTGGGTAATATCCCAACGCCCCCCATAGTTCGCCGCGATGACCAAAATAAGCCCGCTGTTTCCTTGGGTTAATTTCTGTACCTCATCGATGCTTCCCCGCAGCTTGGACGGAAACGCGGAATCATCGCCAATCACCCGCAGCCGGACGTTGTTTTCGCTAAGTTTCATCGCCTCTTCCTGCAGCGAGGTAAAAAATAACTCCATGAGAAGCGCGACCTCTCGCTTGGGCCGGCGCCAGTTCTCGCTGCTAAACGCAAACAGCGTCAAAACCTCGATGCCCATCTCCGCGCAGGGCGCGACCATCCGGCGCACCGCCTCGACGCCCGCCCGGTGACCGGCAACGCGCGGTAATCTCCGGCGTTTTGCCCAGCGGCCATTGCCGTCCATGATGATGGCCAGGTGGCGGGGGATCGTGGCACGCTTCCTGTCGCCATCATCGCCGCGCTCCTGGTCCGTTGAGCGTGAACTGCCGTCAGCCAAGGTTAGACTTCCAATAGATCCTTCTCCTTGGCGGCCAAAACCTCCTCGATACGCGCGATATTATCATCGGTCAAACGCTGTATCTTCTCCTCGGCCCGGCGCTCGTCGTCTTCGGATATGTCCTTCTTTTTCACCAGTTCTTTCATCTGGTGGTTCGCATCGCGACGAATGTTTCTGACAGCGACCCGGGCCTGCTCGGCCTCCGTCTTGACGACGCGGATGAGATCGCGCCGCCGTTCTTCGGTCAAGGCCGGCAAGGGCACGCGAATGAGATCGCCCACTGTTGCGGGATTGAGTCCAAGGTCGGAATTCAAGATCGCCTTCTCGACAGTCTTCACCATGCTCTTATCCCAAGGCGTCACCCCTAGGGTGCGCGGATCGATCACCGTGACCGTCGCCGCCTGACTGATCGGAACTTCCGATCCGTAATAATCGACCCGGATGTGATCGAGCAAGCTGGTATGAGCCCGTCCGGTGCGGACCTTCGCTAGTTCGTGCTGCAAGGACTCTATGGCCTTGTGCATGCGCGTATCGGCAGCCCGCGTAATAGAGTCGATCATGGTCTCGCCCCGGCGTGCGCGACGCTGGTCACCAGCGTTCCTTCCTTGCCACCCATCACGGCTCGCAGCAGCGCACCCGGCTTGCTCATATCAAGCACCCGCAGCGGCAGGGCGTGGTCGCGGCAGAGCACGACCGCAGTTGCATCCATGACTCCCAGTTTATCGACAAGCACCTGGTCATAATCTAACTGATCATAGCGGCGCGCATCCCGAACCTTGCGGGGATCAGCCGAATAGACGCCATCGACTTTGGTCGCTTTGATCATAAGCTCGGCGTTGATCTCGATCGCACGCAAGCTCGCCGCCGAATCGGTGGTAAAAAAAGGATTGCCCGTTCCGGCCGCGAAGATCACCACCCGGCCCTTTTCCAGATGCCGGACCGCGCGCCGGCGGATATAGTCCTCACAGATTTGATTCACGCGGATCGCCGACATCACCCGGGCGAACAAACCGATACGCTCCAAGGCATCCTGCAAGGCCAAGGCATTAATCACGGTCCCGAGCATACCCATGTGATCGGCCGTGACCCGGTCTATTCCTTTGGCCGCCAACCCTTGGCCGCGCAGTATATTGCCGCCGCCGATGACAATCGCCACCTGGGCGCCACAGGCCGCCAGTTCTTTGATCTCGCCGGCCAGACGGTGTAGCACCTCGGGGTCGATGCCGTAATCGCTCTTGCCCATGAGCGCCTCACCGCTCATCTTAACCAGGATGCGGCGGTATTTCGGGGTCCCGGCGCTCACCGCGAGTTAACCCCCACGTGCTTGGGCCATAACCTCCGCCGCAAAATTCTCGACGCGCTTTTCGAGCCCCTCCCCAACCGCGAATCGTTGGAAGGCGCGTACGCTCGCCCCCGCCCCCGCCAACAGCTTTCCCACCGTCACCTCGGGGTTCTTTACGAACGCCTGGCCTAAGAGGGCGACTTCACTCTTATATTTCTGCAGCTTACCGGCCACGATCTTCTCCACCACCGCCGGCGGCTTTCCGGTTTCCGCCGCTTGCGCCGCGAAGATCTCTTTCTCGCGCGCCAAGAGGTCCGCGGGGACCTCAGACTCATGCACGCACAGGGGGCGACTCCACGCAATGTGCATCGCGATGTCCCTAGCGATTTCGGCATTCCCTCCGGCCATGCTGACCAAGACGCCGATCGTGGTGCCGTGCGGGTAGATCCCGAGTACGCCGCTTCCCGCTTCCAGCCAGGTGAAGCGCCGCACCTGTATCTTCTCCCCGATCTTGGCGACCAGTTGTTCGCAGCAGACGGCCACCGTCTCCTGGCCCTCCGCCAAGGGTAGGCGCAACAAAGAGTCGGCATCGAGAGGCCGGTGCCTGAGGACACAGCCGCCCACCGCTTCCGCGAATGCCTTGAAATCATCGGCGCGCGTCACGAAATCCGTCTCGCAGTTAACCTCCACCATCGCCGCCGTCGCCGCGCCGGGCGCCACGCTGATGACAATAACGCCTTCGGCGGCTATTCGTGCGGCTTTCTTCGCCGCTTTCGCGGCCCCGGATTTACGCAGGATATCAATAGCCTGTTCAAGATCGCCCGCCGCGGCCAGCAACGCTTTCTTGCAGTCCAACATCCCGGCCCCGGTGCGTTCCCGAAGCTCTTTTACCGCCGCGGCGGTGATCTCCATCCTCATCCCCTGTGCATCATGATGTTTCGATTAAAACCCCGGCCGAACGGCCCGCATCAAGGAGCGGACGGCTCCGGAGAATCGGCCGCCGCTTCCTCGGCCGCTGGGACTGCATCGGTATCTTCCGACCCTCGGGCAGTCCTCGTAGAGCCCGCCGCTCGCGTCCTTACCGGTACTTTTTTCTTTGCCGTTTTCTTACGCGGTACGGCATTCTTTCTTAGGGCGGCCCGCTCATCTTCTTCCTTGGAGGATAGGCGTATCGGTTCGCCCGAAGAGTCAAGCTCCACAAACTCGTCCCCTCCCGTGACTACTGCTTCAGGTAAGGCCACGCGCCCTTGGGCGATGGCATCCGCGGCGGTCTTAAGATAAAGCTCGATCGCGCGGATAGCATCGTCATTGCCGGGAATCATATAGTCGATCCCATCGGGGCAATGGTTGCTGTCGACCACGGCGACAATGGGGATATTCAGTTTCCTTGCTTCCGCCACTGCATTTTTTTCGTGCCCGACATCGATGATATACAGCGCATCGGGAAGACCTTCCATGTCCTTGATGCCTCCGAGGCTGCGCTCAAGCTTCTCGTGCTCGCGATGGTAGTGGAGCGCCTCCTTCTTACTCAGACGCTCGGCCAGACCGCCTTCCTCCGACATGGCCGCGATCTCTTTCAAACGGTTGATGGAACGCCTGATGGTCCGGAAATTGGTGAGCGTACCCCCCATCCAGCGGCGGTTCACGTACGGCATCCCACAGCGGGCCGCCTCAGTTTTTACCACTTCTTGCGCGGCCCGCTTCGTTCCGACTACCAGGATGGTGCCGTTGCGCGCCGCCAGCTTCTGCAGAAAGGCCATGGCCTCATTGAACAAGGGCAGCGTTTTTTCGAGGTTGATAATATGGATCTTATTGCGTTCTCCGAAGATAAAGGGGGCCATCTTCGGGTGCCAGTAACGGGTTTGGTGGCCAAAATGGACACCGGCCTCGAGCATCTGGCGCATGCTTACCTCAACCATGGAATCACTCCTAATAGGGTTCGACCTCCACACTCCATGCATTGACCCTATGACCGGGCACCCTAATGCAGCTTACCGTGTGTGAGTAGTTTGCTATGAAAGCCCGCGCTTTATACCATAGTTGATGTAGGGCAACAATCGGACACGAGCGGGCGCAATCCCGCTATCCCATGCCGGTCACGATTAAAACACCTCAGGAGATCGAAAAGATGCGGGTCGCGGGCCGGCTCGCGGCGCACGTGTTGGCGATGATTCGCCCCCACGTTGTCAAAGGCGTCACCACCGGCGAACTGGATCGCCTCTGCCACGATTATATCGTCAATACGCTGGATGCGATCCCGGCGCCGCTCAATTACCGCGGATTCCCGAAATCCATTTGCACCTCGGTCAACCATGTCGTTTGTCACGGTATCCCAGGCGAAAAGCGGCTTAAAGACGGTGACATTATCAATATTGATGTCACCGTCATCAAAGAGGGTTACCACGGCGATACCAGCAGAATGTTTTTTGTCGGCACGCCCGCCTTGCGCGCCAAACGGCTGGTCGAGGTGTGTCACGAATGCATGCGAATAGGGATCGGAGCCGTCTGGCCGGGCGCTCGGCTCGGGGACTTGGGGTACGCGATTCAGCGGCACGCGGAAACGCACGGTTTCTCCGTCGTGCGCGAATACTGCGGGCATGGGATCGGCCGGGAATTTCACGAGGAGCCTCAGGTACTGCACTACGGGAGCCGGGACACCGGGTTGCGGCTGGAGCCGGGTATGACTTTTACCATCGAACCGATGATCAATGCCGGGAAACGCCACGTTAAACTGTTACCCGATGAGTGGACCGTCGTCACCAAGGATCGCGCTCTGTCCGCGCAATGGGAGCATACGGTGCTCGTGACCGGCGGCGGCTGCGAGGTCTTGACCTCGCTGCCCGGCGATCCGCCCCAGCCCTTATGAGCAACCCGCGGGAGTTTTTCGATCCGGTACGCTTCGAGCGTGATGTAAAACGCGCGGCCGCGCCGCTCGCGGTCTATAAGGCCACGCTTGCGGCCGGAGCGGCTTCCATAGAGCAGCGTTTCGCGATGGGCGCGCCGATCACCGAGCTGGTCGCCCAGCGCACCTGGCTCGTGGACGAGCTGGTCACGCGCGCCTGGCGGCAATGGGAGCTCGCGGGCAAACCGTTTGCCCTGATCGCCGCCGGAGGTTACGGACGCCGCGAGCTGCATCCGGGTTCGGACGTCGATATCTTGGTGCTGACGGGGACCCGGGTGGCGGGCAAGGACCATGAACGCATGGAATCTTTTCTGCGCTTCCTCTGGGATATCGGGCTCGAGGTTGGGCACAGCGTCCGTACGGTAGCGCAATGCCGGGACATGGCCGCCGACGATATCACCATTGTGACGAATCTCATGGAAGCACGCTTGCTTGCCGGTGACATCGCCCTTTATGAGGCCATGCGCACCGCGACCGGAGCGGCGACTATCTGGCCCCCCGCGGCCTTTTTCGAGGCCAAGCTCTGCGAGCAGGCCGCGCGCCATCGTAAGTTTCACGATACGGCCCACAATCTCGAACCCAACATCAAGGAAGGCCCGGGGGGGCTGCGCGATATCCATACGATCGCCTGGGTCGCTAAACGTCATTTCGGCGCCGACTCGTTAGCGGGCTTGCTCGATCACGGTTTTCTAACGCCAGACGAATACCGGACCTTGAGCAGCGGTCAGTCGTTCTTATGGCGCATTCGCTTCGCCCTCCACACCCTCGCCGGGCGGCGCGAGGATCGTTTGTTCTTCGACTATCAGCGGCGCGTGGCGGCCCAGTTCGGATATCTGAGCGACGATCAGGATCAACTCGCAGTCGAACGCTTCATGAAGCACTATTATCGCATCGTGATGGAGCTTAGCCGGCTCAACGAGATGCTGCTGCAACTTTTTCAAGAAGCGATCCTCGAGCGCGATCATGCCGTCGAGATCCAGCCTTTGAATAAACGCTTCCAGATCCGGAACGCTTACATCGAGGCCTGCGGCGAGCACGTGTTCAAAGGCTATCCGTTCGCCCTTTTGGAGATCTTTCTACTGTTGCAGCAAAACCCGCATATCGAGGGTGTCCGCGCAAGCACCATCCGTTTAATCCGCGACCACCGCCATCTTATCGACGATAAGTTCCGCAACGATCTCAAGGTGCGCAGCCTTTTTATCGAGATCGTCCGCCAGCCACGGCGCCTAGGCCACGAGCTCCAGCGCATGCACCGCTATGGCGTCCTCGAGGCTTACCTGCCGGCCTTCGGCGCGGTCGCCGGGCTCATGCAGTTCGATCTCTTCCACGTCTATACCGTCGATGTGCACACCCTGTTCGTCGTCCAGAACATGCGCCGCTACACCAACCCCGAAAATAAGGACGCGCTGCCCATGTGCGCTCGCCTCATGGCCCAGATCCCGAAGCCGGAAATCCTCTACATCGCGGGCCTATTTCACGACCTTGCCAAGGGCCGCGGCGTGGACCACTCGCAAGTGGGCGCGACGATCGCCGCCGAGTTCTGCCAGCACCACGGGCTTGGGCGTTTCGACACGAGACTCGTGGCCTGGCTGGTCGAACATCACCTGCGGATGTCGACGACGGCGCAGCGGCGCGACGTCTCCGATCCGGAGGTGGTCAATGAATTCGCCCGGCTGGTCAGCAATCGGGTGCGTCTAGACTATTTATACCTGCTCACGGTGGCCGATATCCGCGGCACCAACCCCGCACTCTGGAACAGTTGGAAAGACGCCTTATTGACCGAGCTCTATGAGAACACCTTACGGGCGCTCCGCCGAGGGGTGCGAAACCCCATCGAAAAAGAAGAATGGATTGCCGAGATCAAAGGCGAGGCCTTGGCGATCTTGCTGCCGTCGAGCCTCAGCAAGGAGGCCATCTTTTCGGTATGGCAGGATCTCGGGGAAGAGTATTTTTTGCGCCACGGGCCGGATGAAATCGCCTGGCACACCCAGGCCATCGCCGGCGCCCGCGCGGGAGAACTGCCGCTGGTGCTCATCCGCCCCAAAACGGGCCGCGGCGGTACGGAAATCTTCATCTACGGGCACGACCAAGACCACCTGTTCGCGGCCGCGACCCATGCGCTCGATCGGCTTGGGCTCACCATCATGGACGCCCGCATCATCTCTTCCCCCAAGGGTTTTACCCTGGACACCTACATCGTACTCGAAGCCGCAACCTATGAGATGATTCAAAGCGACGCCCGCGCCCAGGAGATCGCCGCCGCCTTAGAGGCAAAGCTCGGTTCGGCGGAACCCCTGTCCGTTAAGACGAATAGGCGGCCGGCGCCCGAACTCAAACATTTTAAACTCCCCACCGAGGTGTCCTTTAGCGCCGATAACGCCAACGCGCGCACGCTCATGGAGGTCGTTGCCACGGATCGCCCGGGAGTGTTGTCGCAGATCGCCTTGGCCATGCGCCATTGCGGCGTGCGCCTGCAAAATGCGAAAATCGCGACCTTCGGTGCGCGCGTCGAAGACATCTTTTACATTACCGATACCGAGAACCGCCCGATCCAAGATCCCGTGAAATTCGAATGTCTCAGAAACTCGATTACCGCGGCGCTCGAGCCCTAGGGCGTCACCCCGTGGCGGACCACCGCGGGACAATATGGCTTGCGGGCCGGGATGATATCTCTTAGTCTGGCGCCATAGCCACGCAGGATCGTTAGCCTAGTTCCATGCTCGCGCGACTCTTCGGCAGAAACACGACGGACGGCTATCCGCACGAGGACGATCCCTCGCTCGCCGGCCAGATAACGGTGGTCCTCGTGTCCGTCACCGCAATCGTCCTGCTGGGATTGAGCTATTATTGGGACGTTGATACGGCGTTTTTCGATCCGCCGCACTTTGATGTGCGCGAGGCGGCCTTGAAGCAGGTGGCTGAAGATCCGAAGAAGCTCGTGCCTGGCGCGATCACGAGTTCGACGCTCATCGAAGTCGCGTCGTTTTTAATCGATAAACCCGGCGGGTATATAGCCAATGATATTACCCCGCCGGGTTTGCTCATGGACAACACGCCGAGTTGGGAGTTTGGCGTGGTGGTGCAATTGCGGGATTTGACCCGTGTGTTGCGAAACGACTTTAGCCGCTCGCAAACCCAATCGACCGAAGACGCTGACCTATCCCGCGCCGATCCCGATTTTCACAACGACACCGATGCCTGGTTGTTTCCGTCCTTCGAGGGTCAAGCAAAAGCGGGTATCGTAGCACTGGAACGCTATTATTCGAGGCTAACGAACGCGAAGCCGTCCGCGGCCCGGTTTTACGCGCGCGCCGATAACCTGGTCGCGTATCTGTCGCTCGTTGCACAGCGCTTAGGGGACCACTCTCAGCGCTTGAGCGCCAGCGTCGGGAAGGTGCCCGTGCTTATTACCAGCGCTAACCCGGCCGCTGTGGAAGACGCGTCGCTTTTCGCCGCCCCTGCGTTAAAAACCCCTTGGATGGAGCTCGACGACGTCTTCTATGAAGCCCGCGGCGCGACTTGGGCTCTTGTGCACTTCCTGCGCGCCATCGAGATCGACTTCGAATCGGTGCTCAACAAAAAGAACGCACTCGCCAGCGTGCGCCAGATCATACGCGAATTGGATCGCACCCAGGACGCGCTGATGAGCCCGATGGTTCTCACCGGGGGTGGCTTCGCGATCTTCGCCAATCACTCCTTGGTCATGGCCTCTTATATCTCACGCGCCAATGCCGCCACGATCGATCTCATAAAACTGCTCCAGCAAGGCTAACGATACGTATGCGGCCCTTACGTTTATGTGTTGCGGCCTCTATCTGTACCTGTGGCAACCGCTTTTCCGCGAATCTCTGACCGCCCCTTCTTGATGCCGCGTCCGGGCCCGTCGCCGGGCGGGTGCGGCTGCGGCGTATAAAAAAAATCGCTCGCCAAATAGCGGTCCCGGGAATGGCGGAGAAGCACCAGGACGACGGCCGCCACCGGCAACGCGATCAATACGCCCACCATGCCAAACAATTGGCCGCCGGCCATGACGGAAAAGATGACCGCCACCGGATGCAAGCCGATGCGCGTGCCGACCAGCCAGGGCGAGAGCACGTAACCTTCCAAGAGCTGTCCCACCGTGAATACGGCGATCACATAAACCAGATGCAGCAAGTCCTGGAATTGAGCGATCGCGGCGAGCCCGGCCATACCGATCCCCACGAAAAACCCAAGATAGGGGACAAAGCTCACCAAACCGGCCAGCATACCGAGGGATAAAGCCAGCTCCACTCCCACGATCCACAGCCCGAGCGCGTACACCATGCCTAGGGACAGCATGACGACAAACTGCCCACGTAAAAAGGCAGCCAGCACGGAGTCGCATTCCCTTACCAAGCTCACAATCGTGGCCTCGTAACGCCTAGGCAACAATTCCTGTATTCGCTCCACGATACGATCCCAGTCGCGTAAAAGATAAAAGGTGACAATCGGGACGAGAAACAGATAGACAAGCAAGGTCAGCGCAACCTGACTCGATTCGGTGATGCCACGGATGATCCCCATCAGCGCGCCCGCGAAACTTTGCCATTGACCCGAGACGGCGGCATAGATCGACTCGGAGCTAAATACGGAAGTCTTGAAAATTTCAGTATCGACGATCTGCGGTAACATTTCGGTGCGAAACCATTCCATCGCCGCCGGCACCGCACCCAGCAAAGCGCTCACTTGTTGGCGCATCACCGGAACCAGGAACAATACCAGCAAGGCCCCCAGCAGCGTCAACAGCATGAACACGATGAGTACGGCGGCCGTGCGCGAGAGCCGGGCCTGCTGCAACCGATCGACGAGGGGGTCGCCAAGATAGGCCAAGACCGCTCCCAATACGAACGGGGTGAAGACAGATCCCAGCCGATACAGCAACCAACCCGCGCCAAGCGTAGCGATGAGAAACCACCACCTCGAGTCGAACATGACGATTTAATACCGTCTATCAGGCATGTTCAAAGACGGCGATAGACTCGACGTGGCTGGTATGCGGAAACATGTCGAGAACCCCGGCCGCGACGAAGCGCAGACCTTTCTCGCGCACCAAGACTGCGCTGTCGCGCGCGAGCGTCGCGGGGTTGCAAGACACGTAAGCGAGCCGCTTGACCGCTGCTAAGGGCAGACGCCCGAGGATCCGCGATGCGCCGGTGCGCGGCGGATCGAGCAACATCTTTTCATAACCATCGGCTGCAATGGGTAAGGGGTCTGTTTCATCATTGAGGTTAAACGCATGAAACTCCACATTCGAGATACCGTTAGCGCGGGCATTTGTCCGCCCGCGCTCAACGAGCGTGCGTTCCCCTTCGACCCCCGCAACGAATCCGGCGTGGCGCGCTAAGGGCAGGGTAAAGTTTCCGAGACCACAGAAGAGGTCGAGCACGCGTTCGCTCGCGAGCGGCTCCAATAGAGCCAGCACCCGCTCGACCAAAGCCCGATTGATCTCGGCGTTCACCTGGATAAAATCCAAGGGTAGAAACCTGATCTCGACTTGGCCGGGCAACGTATAGGATAGCATCGGGTCCCCCGGCGGCCACAACCGTACGACCGTCTCCGGTCCACCGGCTTGCAGATATACGGCGATCCCGGTGCGATCCGAAAACGATTTAAGATAATCCTCATCCGAGCTTGCTAGAGGCGTTAAATGCCGGATGATGATTGCCGTCTCGTGGTCGCCCACAGCGATCTCCATCTGGGGTACGGCGCGCGCGACACTAAGGCCTTGCACCAGCAGGCGCAGTTCATTCAAGCGCAGACCGATGCTCGGGTGTAAGACTTCACAGCGGCTGAGGTCCGCTACCCGCCGTCCTCCTTTTTCCTTGAACCCGGCTAAGATGCCGCCCTTCATATCGACGTATTTCACGCTCAAGCGGGCCTTGCGGCGATAGCCCCAGAGAGGCCCCGTGATCGGCGGGAGGATCGTCTCCGCACTTGCCCGAGATGCAGAAGCTGATCGAGCAACACGCGCTGTTTGTGCTCGATCTGGGATCTAGAAGCAAGGTGTTGCAGACTGCAACCACCGCACACACCGAAATGCGGACAGCGCGGCGGGACACGCATGAGACTTGGCTCCAAGACCCGATCGGCGACGCCTTCGTCGAACTGGCCGCGCCGGCGAAGATAGCGAAACATGACCCGTTCACCCGCTAAAGCGCCGTCGATAAAGACCGTCTTACCGTCGATATGCGCGACGCCACGGCCTTCCGCGGAGAGCGTCTCGCTGCGCGCCTCGCAGAGCGGCGGGGCCCGGCTACCGGCGAGGAGTGGCCCTCGCGCGTCCGCCGATCGCCGGATCGCAATGCCTACGGAGAGACGCCGTTCCATGCGTGCAAGAAGGCTTGCAGATGGGGCCGCGATTCCTGCTCCAAGGCCTGCCGCAAGGCCTGACACCCCGCTTCAAAGCCGTCGCGGGTTTGCTTGCCGCACATCAGCTCGTAGCGCAGATAAATCAGATAGGTGTTCAACACATCGGTTTCACAATAGTTGCGTATGGCCTCGATATCGCCCGCACGAAAGCGCTCCCACACATCGGCGCCGCTCATCTCCAGTTTCCCTGGAAATCCCATCAGGCTCGCGACATCGTGCAAGGACGCAAAAGCACGCGGCTCGTAGCCCGCGATGACGTCCATGAGATCGGTATGACGCTCATGAAAACGATTGAGATAATTGTTCCAACGAAAGCCCTGGTCATTGCCGCCGGTTTCCCAGTAGCGGCCCGCCTTGATTCCGTGCAGAAGTCCGCGGTAATGCAGCACCGGAAGGTCGAATCCCCGCCCGTTCCACGAAACGAGAATGGGGCTATAACGCTCGATGCCGTCGAAGAACCGCTGGATCAGCTCCGCCTCCGGCAAGCCCGGCTCTCCGATCGACCAGACATGTAAGCGGGCGGGTGTGCGTAAGACGAGGGAAATCGCGACCACGCGCTGCACCGGGTGACGCAGGAACTCGCTTTTTCCCTCGGTCTCCTGCATACGCTTACTGTGCATGACCTGTGCAACTTCTTTATCCGTTAGGTCAGTGAGCTCATACAAACGGCGGCCGGTGTCCACGTCCGGGACCGTCTCGATGTCAAACACCAGCACGTTCACGGCCGGCCCAAAGCGCGCTTATTTCTTTTTCCACCCGGCGCCGTCGTCCTGATACCACCATCCGCGCGGTGCATTCGTAACCCAGCGCTCCGCGAAGGTGGCGCGGATCTCACTCTCCCACTCTGGATGGCCGTTCTCGCGGGCGATCCCTTGATACAGCGCATTTCGATCCCGATTCTCCTCAGCCACGAGTTGCTTGAGCGCGTTGCGGCGCGCGAGTGGGACCGCCGCGAGGTCGCGCGCGTCTAACAAACCGTTTGCGGTCATTCCAACCGCACCGCTCGCGTAGAACGGCGACAGGGCTCGATTCCGCTTGCGCATGGAAGCGCGCAGCTTATCGATTCCGGGACTGGAGATGTCAATATCCAGTTGTGCGGCGAATGCCATGGGTACAATTAAAGACAACACACGGCTTCCCAATGACGTATCCACGCCAACGCCCCGGCTTTGGTCTTCGTTGGACGGTTTTTCCGGCGCGTCGCCTTTCTTTGGCCGTCCATAGATGTCTTGTATGATTTGATCAGCGGCTTGTTCCGCAGCCGCCGCTGGAAAATAGATGTTGACCGTCACACAGGCTGCCGAGCTCAAAGCGATGATCGCGGTTATGGCTGTACTTTTCATTCCTAACCTCTCATTTGACTACGGCCCCCTTGCTCGCCGTCACGCGCTTTAAGCGATCGATCAAGGTCCGCCACGCGACGGATCGATTGTATCCCTTGACATCGATCACGGGCGGGACTCTGCCTCCTTTCACAATGTAGTAGCCTCCTTCCTCTACCGGCCCGACTCCGCCCATGTCGCACACGCCGTTACGCAGGCGGCATGTGATCCCGAGACGCGCGTAAGAAAACGTGTCGAATAACCCGAGTAACGCCCGCGAGAATGTGTTCGCGCTTCCGCCGCCTCCAAGCCGAGTGAGGCTCTCGACCGCCCGCTGACTGATCCGATGCGGCTTCGGATCCTTGGCCGGGGTGGAAAATTCAGCATCGAACGCTACCGGTTGTCCATCCTCCAGCCGCAGGCCGCGCACCCGCCCCCCCAATCCGCCTTCAATCTTACCAAACGAAAACGCTCCGGTCAGTGCCTCTAGGTCCAGATCCCTAACGCTAATGTCGGCCGTGAGAACCGGCGCCGGTCCAAACGGATCGTTGATGTATAGGTTTTGAACCACGACGGCGCCATCGAACACCTGTGCGCGCAAGGCGCCGCCGACCCGTAAGGTGTCGTGTCGATAGTCTATTCCCGGCGCCACGCCGGAGAGGCGGCCGGACAACGGATGCCAGCCGAGCGCGCGCGTAAAGCGGGCGAGCGAGAAAGGTTCGACCTTGGTGTCGGCTTGCACGGAAAATTCGTCGCCGCCGAAATCATAAGCGCGCAAGGACTCGATCCAAAGCTTTCCGTCCAGGACCGGAATACTTACCGGCCGGGCTAAACGCAACTCGCCCTCTTGAGATTCGATGTCGAGGTCGACCGGACCGAATGCGAGGCGCTGGAGTTTGAGCTGCGCAAAGCGCAGGCGCGACCGCAGCCGCTGGCCGTGGGCAAGTAGTGGTAATTGGCCGCTCAGCGAGCGGATTTCAAATCCCCCCTGCGCCTCGCGCGCACTTACCTCCGAGAACACGAGCCGCAACTGCGCCGGTACGCCGGCCGTGATCCGGGCGTCGATCCCGAGCTGCCCGGCGGGCTTGATGTCTCGCAGCACCGTACCGAAAAGGAGCGGTTGCAGGTACATTGGATAGGCTTTGCGAAGATCTAAAAGCGACGCGTTGAGTCTCAACACATCCCAGGGCTTCGAAGTGAAAGGCCTGAACGATCCGCTCGCGCGTAGTCGTAATGTCTTCTTGTGATCCAGCACCAGATCGAAAACATCGAGCTTGCCGGCGGAAGGATCCCATTCGGCGTTAATGCGGAGGAGTAAACCCGGCGTCTCCAACGCAAAGCCAGGCCGAACTCCGCCCAGGGTAAAGCCGGGTTCGAGATAGAGCTGCCCGCGCGTAAATTCGAGCCGGCTTGAAGCGACCCAACGCTTCCTCGGCCGCGCTGCTGCGCGCAGTTCCATTTTCGCGGCCAGATCCTGCGCGGCGTCCGGTCCGTTGAATCCGACTGTCCGGACACCGATGACCGCCTGGAACCTAGCCGCGTCCTTACCGGCACCGCCAAGCTCGAACCGCACGTCCGCGGACCCCTGAATATCGGTATAACCGCCTGCCTCGGTGATCCACCGCCCGTGCAGGCGAGCAAGCTGCGATAGATCGAGCCCCGACAGGGTGCAACGAAGCGTCCAGTGTCCTCGGTTCCACCGCCAGACGAGCCGTCCACGAGCCCCCGCCCAGGCGATATCCGTGAACGCGATCTCCGTATGCTCCCCGCTCGAACGAACGCGCAACTCTCCTCGTAACGGACCGAGCCACGGCTGCCGGATCTCGAACCGGCGGCACCCGGCAGCATCGTCGTTCATCACCCAGCCCGAGCAGTGGACATGGAAATCGGATAACGCGAAGCGGGGCGGAATTTCCACCCGCCCGATCGAGAGGTCAAGCTCCGATCCCGCAACGGAGCTCAGCGCCGCCACCCACTGCCCCACAAATGCAAGATCGGTAAAACGCGGTAGGGCGCCAAAGACTGCTTGCGAGTGCAGCAGTGCGCAGGCCCCTAAGATACAGGCGCCGCGCCCAAGCACGCGCTCAACTGCTCGGGAAAAGCTCAGTGGACAAATAGCGATCCCCGCGATCGCAGATGACGGTGACGATCACGGCATGCTGCAGCTCGCGCGCGAGGCGCAATGCGGCGGCGACCGCTCCGCCCGATGATGTCCCCGCGAAAATACCCTCCTGCGCCGCCAAGCTCCGGGTTAAGGATTCGGCCTCTTCCTGGCTCACGTCGATGATCCGGTCTACGCGCGCGGGTTCGTAGATCTTGGGCAGATACTCCGGCGGCCAACGGCGGATCCCCGGAATGCAGGCTCCGGCCTGAGGTTGCACTCCGACGATCCGGACCCCGGGGTTCTTTTCCTTAAGAAAGCGGGACGTTCCCATGATCGTTCCCGTCGTGCCCATGGAGCTCACGAAATGCGTGACCCGGCCCTCGGTCGCACGCCAGATCTCGGGCCCCGTGCCTTCGTAATGGGCGCGCGGATTGTCGGGATTGGAAAATTGGTCAAGGACTTTCCCGCGGCCTTCTCGCTCCATTTCCTGTGCCAAGTCAATCGCGGCTTCCATGCTTCCTACCGCCGGCGTCAGAATAATCTCGGCCCCATAGGCTCGCATGGCCGCGCGCCGCTCGACGCTCATGTGCTCGGGCATGATCAGCACCATCCGGTAGCCCTTGATGGCGGCGACCAAGGCCAGTGCGATCCCGGTGTTCCCGCTGGTGGCTTCAATAAGTGTGTCGCCCGGTCTGATCTCGCCGCGCTCCTCCGCGCGCCGGATCATGCTCAGGGCCGGACGATCCTTCACGGAACCGGCGGGATTATCGCCTTCGAGCTTAGCCAAGATCACGTTCGTGGTCTCGCCCGGCAATCGCTGCAGGCGCACCAACGGAGTGTTGCCGACAAAGGATTCGATGCTGGGGAACGGCATAAACCTATCCAAACATATTTGAAATTTCGGGTACACCTCCAAAGTCCCTGTCCTTCCTGGACAGGCATCGTCTTTTCTCCCTCTCCCACCGGGAGAGGGTTGGGGTGAGGGGATCAAACCCGGCAGGCGCCTTCCGGCCGCCTGTCGGGTCGTTGCAAGCCCCTAAATCAGTGCGCGCCTGCGGCTTTGAGATCCTCGAACTGAGCTTCTTCCGTTGACCCCTTGAGGGCGGTGATCGAAGAGTTTCCTCCGGTAATGACTTGGGCCACCGCATCGAAGTAGCCGGTGCCCACTTCGCGTTGGTGTTTGACGGCGCTGAACCCCTTGGATACCGCCGCGAACTCCGCTTCCTGCAATTCCACGAAGGCGCTCATCTGGTGGCGCGCGTAACCATAGGCGAGATTGAACATGCTGTAATTCAAGGCATGGAAACCGGCCAGCGTAATGAACTGAAATTTATAACCCATGGCGCCCATCTCGCGCTGGAACTTCGCGATCGTGGCGTCGTCGAGGTTCTTTTTCCAATTGAACGAGGGCGAACAGTTGTACGCGAAGAGCTGATTCGGATGATGCTTGCGAACGCCCTCGACGAACTTCTTCGCGAACGCGAGATCCGGCGTCTGCGTCTCGCACCAGATAAGGTCAGCGTAGGGTGCATACGCGATCCCCCGCGCAATCGCTTGATCCAGCCCTTTCTTGGTGACGTAAAAACCCTCGACCGTGCGCTCTCCGGTACGGAACGCCTGATCGCGTTCGTCGACGTCCGAGGTTATGAGACTCGCGCCCTCGGCATCGGTACGGGCGATGATCACGGTCGGCACCCCCATGGTGTCCGCCGCCAGCCGCGCGGCCGCGAGCTTCTGCACCGCCTCCTGGGTCGGCACGAGCACCTTGCCGCCCATATGTCCGCATTTCTTGGCCGAGGCGAGCTGATCCTCGAAGTGCACCGCGGCGGCGCCCGCTTCGATCATATGTTTCATAAGCTCGAAGGCGTTGAGCACGCCGCCGAATCCCGCTTCGGCGTCGGCGAGTATCGGCAGGAAATAGTCGATGCTGTCATCCCCCTCCGCGTGCGCGATCTGGTCGGCCCGGGTCAAGGCGTTGTTGATGCGCCGGATCACGGTCGGCACGCTGTCGACCGGATAAAGCGATTGGTCTGGATACATCGTGAAAGCAGTATTGGCGTCCGCCGCCACCTGCCAGCCGCTGAGATAGATGGCTTTTAAGCCGGCTTTCGCCTGCTGCACCGCTTGATTTCCGGTGAGCGCCCCGAGGGCGTTGACGAAATCCTCGCTATGGATTAGGCGCCAGAGCTTCTCCGCGCCCCGCTTGGCCAGGGTATGCTCGATAGGCACGCTTCCCCGCAGCTTGACGACATCTGCGGCGCGGTAATCTCGCTTGCGGTCCTTCCAGCGGGGGTTCGTGGTCCATTCCTGTTCTAGTTTCTTCGCTTCACTTTCGAACGCCATCACTATCTCTCCTCGTTTAACACGATCGCCCGACCTCCGGCGATAGGAATGCCGGTAGCTTAGACCCCATGATATGTTTATCCCTGCGCGCCGCTGCTTCGCCACGTTTGCGCGGCAAATCGCTGGCCGCGCGAATTCTTCCCTAATTAACTCGCGCGCTTGCGCCTCCGGAACGGACCGATTGTAACCTTACGGCCATCCTGAAGTACACTCCACTAGCCCCCTAAATGTGAACATCACGTTGCGTTGCACAAACACGTGCGAGCGTTGCATGCTACGCGCCGCTTTCGAACCGCGGCTCGGAAATGGGCAAGCTTTTTGCGCCCGTAAACATCGAGCGCGGGCTTCCTTATCCTTCGCGAAAATATCTGATCGCCGGCAGGATGATCTATGAAATATCGCTATCGGGTCCGTATAATTTATGTAGCGACGACTGGAACACCTAGGTCATGGCACAGAAACCCCAAAATGACCACGACGGCGGATTGGCGCTTCAAGACGCCCGGCCTAAGCTCAAACGTCCGCCCTTGTACAGGGTGATCTTGCTGAATGACGATTACACTCCGATGGATTTCGTCGTGCATATCTTGGAACAGTTTTTTTCCAAGAACCGGCAAGATGCGACTCTCATCATGATCGAGGTACACACGCGCGGTCGCGGCGTGTGCGGACTGTTCACCCATGAAATCGCGGAGACCAAAGCCGCGCAGGTCAACGCCTATGCGCGCGAACATCAACACCCACTGCTCTGTACCACGGAGCGCGAATAAGCAGGAACGGCTATGTTAAACAAAGAGCTGGAGATCACGCTTAACCATACCTACAAAGACGCGCGCGTGCAGCGGCATGAATTCATCACGGTCGAGCACTTGTTGCTAGCCCTGATCGACAATGGTGCCGCGGTCAGGGTGTTGCGCGCTTGCGGTGCGGACTGCCAGCAATTGCGCGGCGAGTTGGAGCTATTCATTCAGGAAACGGCCCCCGTGCTATCCCTCAGCGACGATCGGGACACGCAGCCCACGCTCGGATTCCAACGCGTCTTGCAGCGCGCGGTTTTCCACGTTCAGTCTTCGGGCAAACGGGAAGTTACCGGCGCCAATGTGCTGGTGGCGCTATTCGGCGAGCGCGAGTCCCAGGCCGTCTACCTGCTCAACAAATACCACGTCACACGCCTGGACGTGGTCAATTTCATTTCCCACGGGATCACCAAAACCGACGAGGATGAACCGGCCGAGGGCAACGGCGCGGCGGACCATGCGCCCGAGTCCGCGGAAGGCGGAAAATCCCCTTTAGAGGCCTTCACGAGCCATCTGAACAGGCTGGCGCGAAAAGGGAAGATAGACCCCTTGATCGGCCGCCGCCAAGAGATAGAACGCACGATTCAGATCCTGTGCCGGCGGCGCAAGAACAATCCCCTCTACGTCGGCGAAGCGGGTGTGGGGAAAACCGCGATTGCCGAAGGATTGGCCAAGATGATCGTCGATGGCGAGGTCCCCGAGGTCCTAGCCGAGAGCAACATTTACGCCCTCGACCTCGGCGCCTTGCTCGCCGGGACCAAATATCGCGGCGATTTCGAAAAGCGCTTGAAAGGCGTCCTCGGCCAGTTGCAGAAGGAACCCGGCGCCATCCTTTTCATCGACGAAATCCATACCATCATCGGAGCCGGAGCGGCGTCCGGCGGCGTGATGGACGCTTCCAATCTCATCAAACCGATGCTCGCCTCAGGGGATCTCAAGTGCATCGGATCGACGACCTATCAGGAATACCGCGGGATCTTCGAGAAGGACCGGGCGCTCTCCCGGCGTTTCCAGAAGATCGATATCGCCGAGCCTTCGGTCGAGGACACGGTTAAGATCCTTCAGGGCCTCAAGTCCCGATTCGAACGCCATCACGGGGTCAAATACACCCATCAAGCCTTGCGAGCGGCCGCCGAACTGACCGACCGTTACATCAACGACCGCCATCTGCCGGACAAGGCCATCGACATCATCGACGAAGTGGGCGCGAGCCAGCAACTCGTCCCGCCCTCGCGCCGGCGCAAGATCATCAACGTAGCCGATATCGAGAACATCGTCGCCAAGGTCGCCCGCATCCCGCCCAAAACCGTCTCGACCTCGGATAAGGACGTGCTGCGGTATCTGGAACGCGATCTCAAGCTCGTCGTCTTCGGACAGGAACAAGCCATCGCATCGATGGCCGCCGCGATCAAGATGTCGCGCTCGGGCCTCGGCGATACACGGCGGCCGATCGGCTCCTTTCTTTTCGCCGGACCGACGGGCGTAGGCAAAACCGAGGTGAGCCGCCAACTCGCGCGCATCATGGGCATCGAGCTGGTGCGCTTCGATATGTCGGAATACATGGAGCGGCATACCGTCTCACGCCTCATCGGCGCCCCGCCCGGTTACGTGGGCTTCGACCAGGGCGGGCTCTTGACCGAGGCCATCACTAAACATCCGCACTGTGTGTTGCTATTAGATGAGATCGAAAAAGCGCATCCCGACGTGTACAACCTGTTGCTGCAGATCATGGACCACGGCGCGCTGACCGATACCAACGGCCGCGAGAGCGACTTCCGCAATGTCATCATCATCATGACCACCAACGCCGGCGCCGAGCGCATCAACCGCGCCTCGGTCGGATTTACCCATCAAGACCATACGGGCGACGCCATGGAAGTCATCAAACGCGCGTTCAGCCCGGAGTTCCGCAATCGCCTGGATGCGATCGTCCAATTCAGTGCGCTCGATGAACGCGCCGTGCAGCAAGTCGTCGATAAGTTCCTGGTCGAGCTCGAATCCCAACTCGACACCAAGAACGTAACCGTCGATGTCGACGAGGCGGCGCGGGCTTGGCTCGCCGAGCACGGCCACGATCCATTGATGGGGGCGCGGCCGATGAGCCGCCTCATCCAAGACAAGATCAAGCGGCCTCTCGCCGAAGAGCTGCTGTTTGGCACGCTTGAACACGGCGGCCATGTCGACATTACCATCAAGGACGGCGAACTATCCCTCACTGTCGAGACGAAAGAGACCGCGGCCGCGGTTTAATACTTCACTCTAAGGGCATGGCCGGCATGAGATCGCGAAAATCCCGGATCATTGGAAACTCCCCCGTGGATCTCGCGGGTGCGCTGCTGTCCGGTCGCATCACCCCGTAGAGGTAACGGATCCCATGAGTCCGTGCGCTCTGCAACACACTGATATTATCATCGACCAAGAGCGTCGCCTCGACCAGGAACGGTTCGTGGTTATCTAGACGCCGCCAGAAATCGGGATCTTCCTTGGGAGTCAGGAAATCATGTGCGCAAATCACCGCATCGAAATAAGCGTCGAGGCCCGTGCGCGTGAGTTTGATGGCGAGACTTTTCGCGTGCGCGTTGGTGGTCAAAACGACGCGCTTACCTAGCGTTCGAAGAGACCGCAAGAACGGAACGACATGAGGGTGCACGGCGATCAAATGCTCCACCTCTCGTTTCAACTCGACGAGGTCCAGCCCGAGATCGCGCGACCAATAATCCAGACAGTACCAATCGAGTGTTCCTTCCATGGCTTTGTAACGCGCCACCAGCCGTGTCTTTGCATCCTCGGGCGCCAGATTGAAGCGCTCGGCAAAGCGCCGGGGAACGTGCGTGTGCCAGAAATGATTATCAAACTGAAGGTCGAGCAGCGTCCCGTCGAGGTCGAGAAAGACGGATTCTATTGAATTCCAGTCGAGCATGGCTCAAGTCTACAGGGAATGAATTCCTACTCGCAATTTACCGTATACCGCCACCGTGCCGAACGGGACGGACAGGGTCTGGTCTCGCGGACGGATAGGGTTTGGCTTTGACATATCGGTTTATTATATATTGAGACTTGCTCCTTTGTTTCCCACTTTGTTTCCCAAGAAATCCTTCGACAGCTAGCCATGGATATGAAACGTAGGTCCGCGTGAGTCTCTTCCGTTCCGCACCGGGAGTATTTTCTAATTCAAAGATGAGTCTGAAAGAAGGTAGTAAAGCCTGGCCTCCTAGGGTGAAAGAGTACTGGCCTCCGGGGATAGCTGGGGGCGTCGGGAGCCTGGGCGGTGCGACGACTGTT
>JALZJW010000011.1 GCA_030859565.1 Pseudomonadota bacterium | reverse complement strand
TTGGCCAGGGCCTTGGCGTAGTCGATCTCGGCGCTCCGATCAGAGAGCATTTGCTCGGCGCGCTGCTTCGCTTCCAGCGCCGCTGCTTCGTCGATATCGTGGGCGCGCACGGCGGTATCGGAAAGCACGGTCACCATGCGCGGCTGCACCTCGAGCATCCCGCCCGAGACGTAAAAGGCTTCTTCACTGCCATCGGAAAGCTTGAGCCTCACTTCGCCAGGCTTGAGCCGCGTGCCAAGTTATTTTTGACCCGGTCTGGTCGTCGCTTTTTCAGTGCCTAACGTGCCGGTCACGTCGGTTGGTTGCTGGTATAGGCCGCCATCACCCAACCGTCGACAGCCGGCTCCTGCGCGGTCACAACATGTAGCCAATCGCTCACGTCCGGGCTGATCACCTTCAGTTGCGTATTTCTGATCAGGGCAGGCCCAACCTTTTCGAAGGAGGTGCCAGCGCCTTTTCGGATGTTTAGCTTGTCGACGGACACGTAGACCACGCCGTCCGCGATTTGTTGGCTGTCACGCCCGAGAGCCAGTCCGCGGATGCGCGGCAGAGGAAATGCGGGCCCGGGATCCGCCTTGCGCGTTGGCGCGATGTCGTCATGCCCCAACACGTCCTGGAGAGCGCACGCCGGGGTAAGAAGTTCTGCGAGCGCCTCGCAGGTTGCGATCTGCTCAGCGGTGAACGCGTGCCAGTAATGCCATGGCCAATGCACCAGCCGGTGGCGAGCGTCGATGACCTGAGCCGCGTTGATCGTCAGCTTCGCCTCGGCCGTGTGGAAAGTACCGGCAGCGCTCTTGAGCAAATACCCGTAGTTCACGACCTCGATGCCGATCGAGTGCGAATTGATATCCTTGTAGCCCCCCCACTCGCTCTCCCCGGCGTGCCATGCCCGTAGATTCAACGGCACGAACTGAGTCACCGATCCGTTGGTGTCCACCAGCAGATGCGCAGACACCCGGTTGGCGCCCGTTTTCCGCAGGAAGACATTCGTCGCCGCTTGGACATCGCAAGCCGTGTAATGAAAGACGAGAAACTTCGGGCGTATCTCACCGTGATGGTTGGAGGACGATGATTGCACGACAGCGTTTCCTTGAGGATCCTGGCCGGAGAGAATGTGCTTATTAATTAAGAACATGTCGGCTCTCCTCAGCCTACTGCGCCAGCCTCGTCGCTGGCAGGGGTGGCGCCGCCTTGAGCGGGCGCCGGAGCCGGGGCCTGACCGGGCTGTGTTTTCGGGTCTTCAAGGAGTTGCTTGCCCACGCCCAAGGCGACCCCGCTAACTCCGAGCAAAGCGAGCCATGTCGCGTCGAAGATCGGGTAGGTCAATTGCTGGAGGACGTGCGATATCCCGACGAAGAGCAGGAGCAGGTTTACCACCACGGCCTGGTACCGATGCACCTGCTGCTTATCGTCGAAACCCGTCACAAGGTCCGTCAGAAAGCCTTGAGACGGGGAATAGGTACGCCCGCCCGAGTTCTTATCGACAGCCAGTGAAACTCCGGCAGTGCCGACGCTGAGGCCCAGCAAAGCCAGCAGCGACGCATCGATCGGCGGCAACTGTCCGTATACGATCCACATGAACACCCCGGCAGCCACCGCGAAAACAAACCAGACAGCGAGCTGGACTCGAGCAAGGCTGAACGCCGCCCGCACCGGTTTCCGCTGATCCTTCTGCTCCTTGGGCAGCGGCGCGTCCCGAAGCGCGTCCGTTTTTTTTGCGATGACGAGGGTAAGAGCGCCGAGAAGAATCAGCACAACCGCAACAATAATCTCCTTCAGGGTGTTCGTAACCGCGATCTTTGCGCGGCGATCCGTCGCCTGCGGTGCGCTCGTCGGCGCCCCGGTCCACCCCAGCGCGACACGCAGCGGATGAAGTTCCGTCAATGCTCCGCTGCGATATAGCATGGCCCACAGCTTCTGGCTGTTCTTTTCGGGCTTCACCCGATAACGCAGATGGACATCCCGGTTCCGGTTCTCTATCGCGATTAACTCTGCGTCCGAACCCAACGCCACGCCGTTGAGGTACAGCACCATGGGCATGCCGGTGTTTACTTCGTAGCCCAGCGCCAGCTTGTAGCTGGCTTGCGTGACAACGACCTCGACGTCGCCGGCTCCGGTCAGCGTGCCATAGGTCATGACAGTCTCATCAGACGCGTCCTGGGGACACGCCGTCGGCTCCTGCGTCCTGTCAGCGCCAAAGCCTGGATTCGCAGCTGACGCGTCGGACTTCTTCGGCGCGTTCGCTTGCTGTGTACCCCGGTCCGCGTCCAGACCCAGCCCATCGAGAAATTCATGGTCTCTTACGAAGACGCACCGGATTGTCACCGCCGGCGGCGCGGCTTTCGTCTCCGGGGGCGGAGAGTTTGGTGGAGGCGGCGCCGGAGATTTTGCCGGCGGCTTACCTGCTGGAGGCGCCGCGGCGGGTGCTGCCGGCACAGCGGGCTGTTCTGGCGTAACCTCCGCACTGTGTACGCCAGATGCAAACAGTGCAAACATCAGAGACGCGCCAACAAAGCCGGCGCACAATCGGACTAAACCGTTCCACATTGCCGTCTCCCCTTTCGATTTGCCTGCTGCGGAGCTTTTGTGATTCTTACGAGTGAAGCTTTTTCTTTGTCCCTCTAAAGGCATTCAGCATCGCGGCAAACTCGTATTTTCTTCACTGTCATTCTTGCTTTGCATAACAATAGACTACAACCAGCACCAGGGCAAATCTGCCGTTTTGAGAGATTTCGGAAATTCCGATTTCCACACCGCACAAATGCAGATTGGCCCCGCCGAGGCTAGGTGCGTCAACATCCTACCCGGATCATCACGGGTCTTATGCGGTTGTTGACACGCCAAGGCTATCTCATTTAAAGAGCAGGACATGACCTACCTGGCCGACACCGACCAGGTTTCGGTGGGCGTATCTTCGCCTGAGGAAAAAGGGCTTTCCGCCGCGCCGGACGGGTGGGCTAGCTCCGCCCGGCGCGTTGCCGCAAACGTTGGATCGCCTGAAGCTGTGCGGCGGCCTCGGCGTACTCGGCCAGGGCCTTGGCGTAGTCGATCTCGGCGCTCCGATCGGAGAGCATTTGCTCGGCGCGCTCCCTATCCGCTGTGCCGGAAGGGTTGCCTGCGGATCACCGCTCACTTGGCGATGCCGGGTACCCCGCTCCTTTCGACGGCTACCCGGCGGCTGGCTCAGGCTGCTGTTGCGCAGCAGAACGAGCCAGATTTTGCGTTGACGCCCTCCCGTCAAACCGCTCCCGGCGTATGCCAACGCTTACTGGGACCGGCGTGCCGCCATGGTAGCCACGCGTCCCGGTCCGGGCAGTATTCGTTCGTTGGCATCGCACGACATTTCGCTGTGCATTACGGCACGGTGAACAGCACGATCAGGGAGGCGGGAAGCCCAATCCCAATTCCTGTGCTATGTCCGCAAGCCGCCTGTCTTTAGTCCAAAGATGCGCGCCCTGCCGCTCCGCAACGGCCGCCAGCAGGTGCACGTCCACGAAGCCGATGCCGCGGCTCATCAGCCTATGGCGTTCCAGAAACTGCACGGCGATCTCGTCGCTCGCAGCCTCCAGCCGGGGCAGCCGGCGCCAGAGCAGCAATACGCTTTCGCGGTCCTTCAGGCTGCCGCAGGCCAGTTCGCCTAAGACCATGGTGTGCATGACGATCTGCTCGCGCAGGAGCAAGTCCGCCAGTTGCGGATCGCCCTTGCGCAGATGGTCGATCCAGACCGAGCTGTCGGCCAGGATCATTCAGGCGGCGGTGCGCTGCGGCGTCGCGGGCCGGCAGTGGCTGCCGGGTCGCTGCCGCCGCGTTCGGCCAAGCGGCGGGCGGCTTCGCGCTCGATGAGCGCCTTGAGGCCGGCATGCACGACTGCCGTTTTTTCCTTGATGTGCGTTATTTTCTGGGCTTCGAGGAGAAGCTCGTCATCGATGTTGATGGTGGTTCTCATGGCGGGCTCCGATGCATACGATATGGTTGTAAGTATATGCATCAACCGCCGTGGTGTCACGCCACCAACGCCTCACTCAACTCATCCAGCATCCCGTTCAACTCCGCGCCAAACAGCTTGGGCGCCGCCACCACGCCGCCAACCCATGCTACACGGGCAACGACCCGGTTCAGGTGCGGCGAAGCGAAGGTGAGCCGACGCCTGGAACCGATCGTTAGACCTTGTTATTCGAACGGATGAACTTTGCATAGCCTTGAAAGATTGCCAAGCTTGAGCAGGCGCTCAGGATGACCCACTGACCTTGGGTGCCGCCGTTCTCCAGGTGTTACCAAGCGAAGGCGCGTGTTCTCGACCTTGAATGCTCCGTTGACGGCAAACGCGAGTCGATACTCGTTCTGTGCGCTGTAGCTGTATAAGTTGAGCTTTGACATTGCGATCTTCTCTGGGAGGGCCCAATCGACGATTGGTGGCTCATCGGGTGCGTAGTACCTTACGTCGCCGTGTACGAGGGTCTTGTCCTTGACCGACGGCCGCCTTAGCAGCGCTGAGCGAACCCCTGAAATGAACCTTTGAGGGTTGATGATCTCGATGCAGGCGTTGGCGTTAAACTGGGTCGCCAGCTCTCGACTAAGCGCAGTACTGAGGCAGAAGACAAATATGTCGTCTTCGTTTGCGGCCGATTCAAAGGAATGGGGTAATATCCGCTTCTCCTGTGTTTCGGTTAGCGTGATCTCCAAGCCTCCCTTTGGGCGATAGAGCTTCGTTCCTTCGAACTCATCGCCTCTAACCTGTGCGTCCTCGTAGTCTCGGAAGTAGGATAGCGCGCGAAAGAGTACCTCCCCTCTGTGCATAAAGGCATCAACGTTCTTCGCAGGAAGGTACTTGTAGAGACTCGGCACGGGAAGGGTCTAAACGCCCAAGCTACACCGGCGCCGTCCTAGAATACGCCGAGAGGCGCCACGGAGTTTACCAGAGTCCGGTTGAGCCAAATGTTATGTTGCGATTGTCTGCATCGATTACCGGCCATCAACCATACCTGGCCAGGAAACCTTGCAAGGTATTGATCGTTCAAACGTACCACGGTCTGAGATGAATTCGTAAACGCCTAGTTGCTTCTTTGGGTCGACTCGACCCCACTCAGTTACTTCCGCCTTCACATCCTTAACGTAACGGCTTCCTTCAAGCACGACATGCGCAGCAACCCATTCTTCACCTAGCGGCTTCTCGCGGAAGCGGAATCGAAGGACTCCCTTGCGTGGGACATAGTTTTCAATGACCATATCTCCAGCCTCAACGCTGTTCTGGTATTCCACAGTGTTCAAGCTGTTGTGCATACAATCAACCACTTTTCGCTGCAAACGGCAAATCTGATACATGCCACATGTGAATTCCCATTGCTGAACCTCAAACCATCGCAAGTGCGGTGCTTGCTGAGGTGAGCGGGAAGACAGTTGCTTCTGCAAACCCAGCGTGAAATGAACAGGGTGCTGTGTAATCAATTCGGCAAAATGAACTTGCATGGCTGTGTCCGCGCGTACGGAGTTTCCCGCCACCATAGAATACATAGCAACCGTCACTGTCATGAATAAGCTGCGTTTCATGTCAGTTGTATAACAACGGCCAAAATACAATGTGACTTTGCAACATAACCGAACCAAGCTGAGGGGCACCGCGCTTTTTTTGTGTCCCTCTCCAGCGCCGGGTTAGCGGTCAGTGGTTGAGGGGCTGGCACGAGTAAGGGTCCAGGCAAGCAGAGCCATCGGTGATTTCTTGACAGGCATCTTTGTTTAGCGCCCTCACGATTTGTTGACATGACGCAAAATCATTGGCAAAACCATGAACCGTAATAACATGGTCTTCAATGTTGCCGAATTTAACGATGCCATAGTCTGGCGATGTGCCAATTTTGTGCTTGCCGAAGAACGCGCGAGGGGCATCATTTTCATATGGATCTGGGGCGCAGCCTAGAAAAAGCGTAAGACCGAGTGAAAGTATTGGCCAGCGCATCAACTTGCTCATGGGCTCTGCTATCTCATGACCGCTAATTCAACAGTTGATTAGACAAACAGAATTTATTGAACTAGCCAGAATCTGCCTTTTGCCTCGATTTCTGACTCTCGATCCGTCGGGGCTACCGCGCATGTACGCAGGAGGGTGAGCTAGCTCCGCCCGGAGCGTTGCCGCAAGCGTTGGATCGCCTGAAGTTGGGCCGCCGCCTCGGCGTACTCGGCCAAGGCCTTGGCGTAGTCGATCTCGGCGCTCCGATCAGAGAGCATTTGCTCGGCGCGCTGCTTCGCTTCCAGCGCCGCTGCTTCGTCGATATCGTGGGCGCGCACGGCGGTATCGGAAAGCACCGTCACCATGCGCGGCTGCACCTCGAGCATCCCACCCGAGACGTAAAAGGCTTCTTCACTGCCATCGGCAAGCTTGAGCCTCACCTCGCCAGGCTTGAGCCGTGTCAACATAGGCGTATGCCCGGGCGCGATCCCCACCTCCCCCATCAGCGCCGGCGCGAACACCATCTCCGCCTGCCCGGAGTAAATCTCGGCCTCGGCGCTCACGATATCGACATGGATGGTCATGGCCGGCGCAGTCGTCTAGACACGTTTCGCTTTCTCTGCCGCTTCTTCGATCCCGCCCACCATGTAAAACGCCTGCTCCGGCAGATGGTCGTATTCGCCCTCGACGATGCCCCGGAAGCCCTTGATGGTATCTTTCAACGACACATACTTTCCGGAGCTTCCGGTGAAGACCTCGGCCACGAAAAACGGTTGCGACAGAAAGCGCTGGATCTTGCGCGCCCGCGACACCGTGAGCCTGTCTACCTCGGACAGCTCGTCCATGCCGAGGATGGCGATGATGTCCCGAAGCTCCTTATAGCGTTGCAAGGTCTTCTGAACTGCACGTGCGGCGTCGTAGTGTTCCTGACCGACCACCAGTGGATCGAGCTGACGGCTGGTGGAATCGAGCGGGTCCACGGCTGGATAGATCCCAAGCTCCGCGATCTGGCGCGACAACACCACGGTCGCGTCCAAATGCGCAAAGGTTGTAGCGGGCGAGGGATCGGTGAGATCGTCCGCCGGAACGTAGACCGCCTGAACGGAAGTAATCGATCCGGTGCGGGTCGAGGTGATGCGTTCTTGCAGCTTACCCATCTCTTCGGCCAGGGTCGGTTGATAGCCCACCGCCGAGGGCATGCGGCCCAAGAGCGCCGAGCACTCCACCCCCGCCAGCGTGAAGCGGTAGATGTTGTCGATGAAAAGCAACACATCCCGGCCCTCGTCGCGGAAATATTCCGCCAAGGTGAGACCCGTGAGACCCACCCGCAGCCGGTTTCCCGGCGGCTCGTTCATCTGGCCGTACACCAGCGACACCTTGTCGAGCACCTTGGATTCGGTCATCTCGTGATAGAAGTCATTGCCCTCGCGGGTACGCTCACCGACTCCCGCGAAGACGGAATAGCCGCTGTGTTCGATGGCGATGTTGCGGATGAGCTCCAGCATGTTGACGGTCTTGCCCACGCCCGCGCCGCCGAAGAGCCCGACCTTGCCGCCCTTCGCGAAGGGGCAAATCAAATCGATGACCTTGATCCCGGTCTCCAAGAGATCCGTGGTCGGCGAGAGCTCGATGAATTTCGGGGCATCACGATGGATGGGCCAGGTCACCTCGGCGCCGATCGGCCCCTTCTCGTCGATGGCCTCGCCTAGCACGTTGATGATGCGTCCGAGTGTCTTTTGCCCGACCGGAACGGAGATCGGGGCCTCCGTGTTGGCGACCTTCAAACCGCGCCGCAAGCCATCGGTCGATCCGAGCGCAATGGTGCGTACCACACCGCCTCCAAGCTGCTGCTGTACCTCGAGCGTGGTGCCGCTCTCCTCCACCAATAACGCGTCGTAGATTTTGGGCACAGCGCCGCTCGGGAACTCCGCATCCACCACCGAGCCGATGATTTGCACTACCTTTCCGCTACTCGCCATTGCTAATCCCCTTCTCTAAAGAGTTTGTGAAAAAACCTACTGCGCTCGGGATCTCGCGTTCCGGCGGTGCTCGGAATCCTCATGTATTTCAACATACACTCCGGTTCCTGCGCTCCGGCGGAACGCGACCTCCCTTCGCTCGCGACGGTTCTTTCACAAACTCTAAAGGTCAAACCGCCGCGGCGCCGCCCACGATTTCCGCCAGCTCTTGAGTAATGGACGCCTGCCGGGCCTTGTTATACACCAGCCGCAATTCGTCGATGAGCTTCCCGGCGTTATCCGAAGCGCTCTTCATCGCCACCATCCGGGCGGCCTGCTCGCAGGCGATGTTCTCGACCACGCCTTGATACACCAAGGACTCCAAGTAACGTTGCAGCAAATGGTCCAATACTTCCTTGGCTTCAGGTTCATACAGATAATCCCAGTGGTGTTCAAGCCCACCCCCGGGATCGGCCTGAAGCGGCAACAGCGCTTCGATCCGCGGTTGCTGCGTCATCGAGTTCACGAAGCGGTTATAGACTAAGTACAGTCGATCGATACGCTCCTCGTTATACCCATCGAGCATGACTTTCACGGTGCCGATCAGACTTTCGAGGCGCGGGGCATCACCCAGATGGCTCGCCTGCGCGGCTATCGCGCCGCCCACCCGGGCGAAAAAACCGGCCGCCTTGGCGCCGATCGTACACACCTCGAGACCGATCCCTTTGGCGTTCCACTCCTTGGTCTGCAATAACGTAGCGCGAAACATGTTCGCGTTGAGCCCGCCGCAGAGACCTCGATCGGTGGACACCACGATCATGCCCACGCGCCGCGGTTCGCGCGCGATCATGTAGGGATGGTGGTATTCGCTATGCGCGTGCGCCAGGTGCGCGACCACCTTGCGGATCTTATCCGCGTAGGGGCGCGCGGTACGCATCCGCTCTTGCGCTTTACGCATCTTACTGGCCGCGACCATTTCCATGGCGCGGGTGATCTTTTGCGTGCTTTGAACGCTCTTGATCTTAGTGCGGATCTCTTTTCCTGCCGCCATCGATCTCCACCTTATGCGCCTGCCCCGGCCTCAGAGTTTGTGAAAAAAACGTCGCGAGCGAAGGGAGGTCGCGTTCCGCCGGAGCGCAGGAACCGGAGTGTATATTGAAATACATGAGGATTCCGAGCACCGCCGGAACGCGAGATCCCGAGCGTAGTAGGTTTTTTCACAAACTCTCACCACGCATGATTTGACTTGAAATCATCCAAGGCGGCTTTCAACCCCGCATCGATGTCATCGTTGAAATCGCCGGCCTCGTTAATGCGTTGCATTAAATCCGCGCGCTCGCTATTCACGAAACTATGCAGCGCCGCCTCGAAGGGTCCCACCTGATCGAGCGGGATGTCATCGAGATAGCCCCGGTCGGCGGCATAGAGGCTCGCCGCCATCTCCGCGACCGTGAGGGGTGAATACTGCTTCTGCTTCATCAATTCCGTTATGCGCTGCCCGCGTTCGAGCTGTTTGCGGGTCGCCTCGTCGAGATCGGAGGCGAATTGAGCGAAGGCCGCGAGCTCGCGAAACTGGGCCAGTGCCAAGCGAATACCGCCACCGAGTTTCTTAACGATTTTAGTTTGGGCCGCGCCGCCCACGCGCGACACCGAGAGCCCCGCGTTGATGGCCGGCCGTATGCCCGCATTAAAAAGGTCGGTCTCTAAATAGATTTGCCCATCGGTGATCGAGATCACGTTGGTCGGCACGAAGGCGGACACGTCGCCGGCTTGGGTCTCGATGATCGGCAAGGCCGTGAGCGAACCGGTCCTGCCCTTCACCCGGCCGCCGGTACGCTTCTCGACCTCCGCGGCGTTCAGGCGCGAGGCCCGTTCCAGCAGGCGCGAATGGAGGTAGAAGATATCGCCGGGATAGGCTTCACGGCCGGGCGGCCGCCGCAACAGCAGGGAGACTTGCCGGTACGCCCACGCTTGCTTGGTGAGATCGTCGTAAATGATCAAGGCGTCCTCGCCGCGATCGCGGAAGTACTCTCCCATGGCGCAACCCGAGTAGGGGGCGATGTATTGCATCGCCGCCGACTCCGAGGCGCTCGCCGCGACCACGATGGTATGTTCCAGCGCCGCGTGCTCTTGGAGTTTATGCACGACGGTATTGATGGACGAGGCCTTCTGGCCGATCGCCACGTAAACGCACTTCACCCCGGTGCCGCGCTGATTGATGATGGTATCGATGGCGAGCGCGGTCTTGCCGGTCTGCCGATCGCCGATGATGAGCTCGCGCTGGCCGCGGCCGATGGGCACCATTGCGTCGATAGCTTTCAGTCCCGTCTGCACCGGCTGGCTGACCGATTGCCGGGTGATGACGCCGGGCGCAATCTTCTCGATCGGCGAGGATTCCTCCGCCGCGATCGGTCCTTTGCCGTCGATGGGGATCCCGAGGGAATCGACGACGCGGCCGAGCAAAGCCGGTCCGACCGGGACTTCCAAGATGCGCTTGGTGCAGCGTACGACATCACCCTCCGTGAGGTGCTGGTAGCCGCCCATAATGACGGCGCCCACGGAATCCCGCTCGAGATTAAGCGCCAGGCCGTACACGCTTCCGGGAAACTCGATCATCTCGCCCTGCATCACGTCGCTCAGTCCGTGAATGCGGGCGATGCCGTCGGTGAGGCTCACCACCGTGCCTTCGGTCCGGGCCTCGGTCGGGAGATCATATTCCTGGATCTTCTTCTTTATGAGATCGCTGATCTCGATTGCGCTGATTGGCATCTTTAAATTCTCACTGGAGTGCTAAGCCATCCCTAAGTATTGCAACGTTTTCCGGTGACCCCGCTAGGTTCGGTAACCCGTCATTCCGTACAGGGAGTGTACGGAATCCAGCACCAAGGGAGGCATCCCTGTGCCTGGATTCCGGGTAATCCATGGCCGGAATATCGTTCCTCTTTTATCAATTAAACCGCGTGCTCAATTGCTGTAAGCGTCTCCGCAAGGAGGCGTCGATCACGAGATCTCCGATGCGCACGATCGCACCGCCGATCAAGCCCCGATCGATGCGCGTTGTCACCTTGAGATCCTTGCCTACGCGCCGTTTCATGGCCGCGGCGATTACTTGTTCTTGCTCGGCACTCAGAGCGAAAGCGGATATGACCTCCACATCGACGCTCCCCTGGGCCTCGGCGCGCAGCTCCTCGAAAAGCCGGGCGATCTCGGGCAGGGCCTGCAACCGCCCGCCGTCGAGAAGCACACGAATGAGATTGCGGACTTCGGGCGTGAACCTATCCTCGGCGAGATCGAAGATCAGCCGCTCCAGCTTAGACCGCTCGATGCGCGGATCGAGAGCGATCTTGTGCATCATTGGATCCTGCATCAACAACCGAAGAAACACTAAGGCGCCGGACCATTCGTCCCATTGACCGCGCTCGCGGGCGCGTTCAAACACCGCTTGCGCATAGGGGCGTGCCAGTGTCGCTGTTTCTTGCATCGCTTTACAGTCGGGCCGCGAGTTTATCCAGTACGTCCCGATGCGCGTTGGCATCGACCTCGCGCATCAAGACCTGCTCCGCGCCCACCAGCGCGAGCCTGGCCACTTCCCGTTGCAGTTGTTCTTTGGCTTGTTGGGTCTCTTGGGTGATTTGATCTCGCGCGGCGGCGACGATGCGTTCGCCCTCATTGCGAGCGTTCGCCTTCGCCTCTTCGATGATCTCATCGGCGCGTTTCTGGGCGTGGGTAATGTTTTCCTGGGCTTTCTGCTTGCCCTCGCGCAAGATGGTGTTGGCGCGGGTTTCGGCTAACTCCAGATCGTGGCGGCCTTTGTCTGCGGCGGCGAGACCGTCGGCGATGCGCTTCGCGCGCTCCTCCATCGCCTCCATCAAGGGCGGCCACACGAAACGCATGGTGAACCACACCAGAATGGCAAAGGTAATCGCCTGGCCAAGCAAGGTGGCGTTGATATCCACGGTCGAGCTCCTTAACTTTAGATTTAGCGCCTAGGCACGTGCTTTAATCGCCGGCGACTTTCGCCAACGCGTCGCTGAATCCGAAGGGATCGGCAAACAGCACATAGAGGCCCATGGCCGCGCTGATCATGGGTACGGCATCGACCAGGCCGGCGACCAGGAAGAACCGGCCGATGAGCAGGTTGGCGAGCTCGGGCTGGCGCGCCACCCCTTCGAGGAATTTACCTCCCAGCAGACCGACGCCGATGGCCGCTCCCAACGCACCTAAGCCCAGCATCAAGGCCACCGCGAGCACCGCGAGCCCCTGGACGTTGCTCAATACATTCACCAGCTCCATAGCATTCTCCTTTATTTAAGATTTAATGACTTTCATGCGCCATGCTGAGGTACACGATCGTCAGCATCATGAAAATATACGCCTGCAGTGTGATGATAAGGATGTGAAATATCGCCCACGGCGCACCGAGCAGCCATTGTACCCAGTACGGCAAGAGCGCGATCAGGATAAACACCATCTCACCGGCGTACATGTTCCCGAAGAGCCGCAACGCCAGCGACAGCGGTTTTGCGATGTCCTCGATGATTCTAAACAGCACATTGATCGGCGCCAGCTTCGGTCCGAAAGGCGAGGACATGGCTTCGTGCGCGAATCCGCTGGCCCCTTTGATCTTGTAGTTGTAGTAGATCATGAGACCGAAGACCGACAAGGACATGGCGAAAGTCAGATTGGGATCGGTTGTCGGAACCGACTTGAATTCGTGAACGCCGGCGTAACCCACGAGCTTCGGCAGGAGATCGATGGGTAGGAGATCCATGGCGTTCATCATGAACACCCAGACGAAGATCGTGAGCGCCAAGGGCGCCACCAGCTCGTTCTTGCCGTGAAAGATCCCCTTGACCGATCCGTCCACAAGCTCCACGACCATCTCGACGAAATTCTGCAAGCGGCCGGGCACCCCCGAACTCGCCTTGCGGCCCACCCAGTACAACAAACCGAAAACGACGAATCCAATAAATGCCGAGACCGCGAGCGTGTCTACATGAAAGGTCCAAAACCCCGAACCCTGCGCGTTATTGGTGAGATGGTGCAGGATGTATTCGGACGTTGACTGCGGTGCTTGCGATGCCATTAATTCTCATTTTAAGTCATTGCCATGGCCAACCCGTATGCGATGAGCGTCGCCGCGTAGGCGACAAAAAGCGGTCCGACGGCGACTTCCTTATAAAAAACGAACGCCGCGACGAAAAGACCCATCGTGACCCCAATTTTAATCACCTCGGCGAGGATCTGCGCCCCTAGGAGCGTCCCCGGCGAGCCCCCCTTGATTCGGGTGATACACACCGCCGCTGCGCCGGTCGCCGCCGTCCCGATACCGCCCCCGGCCAATGCGGAGACGGCCCAGTCGATCTCCCGGATTGCACATAAACCCGCCGCGAGCAACGTCAGTCCAAGCTGCAGGGCGATGAGTTTTCGCAAACCCCGGTCCATGCGACCCCCAATTCAGGACAAGCGCGGCATGCTAATGCAAAAACAAGGACAGCGTCAACGGGGATCGCGCGATTCCCGGCAAGCTGCTGTTAGAGCGGCTATCGTGGCCGACTTTAAAGCTGCTCGTTCACCGTAAGAATATCCACTATAGCAGACGCCGATCGAGGGCCGCTAGGGACAGACTAATGAACACGCGAGGGATAATAACGGAGGCGTCGCCAGCTAGCAAAGCTGGCAAAAGGGAGAGCCGTCATTACTGCGGGCAATATTGCGAGACGTCAGCCTCGGTGAGACTTCGGCTTCCGCCATGCACGCATATTTGATAGACGGCAAGGTCTCGCGGCAAAAGTTCTTTGGCCTGCGAGTCGGATACCCGCAGAATATTTGCGTGGCAAGGGTCATTGGTAGCATGCGGTTCTACGTGGTGTTCGTCAGGAAGTATTGATTGAGGGAAGTCCCAGTAAATCGGGGGCTCGCCAGCGATCCGCGCCTGGTAATAGGTGCGGATGTGTTGGCAAATGGATTTCTTTGTGGCATCCACACACTCTCGGAGAATGACAGAAATACCACCACCCTTTGAGTTTTTGAACGCGAGGCTTGTGAACCTTTTCCGCCTCTTGTCGTAGTGCTTTCCGTGGATAAGCCGAACGAGCGCCATATTTCCGCCCCGATTTGGTTAATTATCCTTTTGGCAATAATTTCACTTACGTCCTGAGTGGCAGATATCTCTGCATTGTCACGTTCATGCGTCACCGAATAACGCAAGTCGGTAGAAATGGTGGTCTCGATGCAGTGGAGCCCACGATATGCGGTAATCATCAGCTCACCGTTAGCGCCAGGAAACGCATCCGTGGTTGTAAAGCCAAGCTGGCGATAATAACCATCGATCTCAAGCGCCTTGTTGACGACATCCACGCTTAATGGGCCGCCTTGGCCATAATGCCAGCCTATTGGCAACGACCTAAACGATTTGATTTTCGCCGCCGTCGCCGAGACGAAATCCGAGGCTGATGTGAAATTGATTGTCATGGATAGAACCTTAATGCTTCACCTTTTCCGTCTCGGGTTTGGATTTCTTTTGGCGTTTCGCGCCGGTTGACGTCGATTCTTCTTTGGGTTTTACAGCCGCAAGAAATCGCTCAACTTCCGCGGTTGTCATTATTGATTGGCCGGATAGTTCTTCAAGTTGGGCAATAGCATTGCCAAGCATCACCGATAAGGTCTTGGCGGCGGTGTAAGAAGCATTCAATAACGCAACGGGTTGACCGTTCCGCTCAAGCACAACAGTTATGTCCGCCGTCCCTAGGGTGGTTACTATCCCGTTGAAGTTGATCTTAGGAATGTCCGATTGGACCGCAGCATTTATCCTTGCTTGAAGTATATTTGCCCTATCTTGATTGTCGGCCACAAATACCCCCACAATTTAGTTTGCCACTAAAACGAAAGAATACTTTACGTAAGCATTACCCGGCAACCTGGGCTAATTAGGACAACACCCGCGCTTCGGCTCCGGTACCGATCCGCTGCTCGCGCCGGGTTTGACTTTTTTCCGCGCGGTGACCTTATTTGATATGGTTCAGGATCCCGTCCAGCTCATCGAGCGAGTTGTAATAGATCACCACGCTTCCGCGGCCGTGCCCATCATGGCGTACGCTGGTCTTGGCGCCCAAGCGTTCCGAGATCTGTTGCTCCAAGGCCGCGATATTGGGTTCCTTCGGCGGCCGCGCGTCCGCTGGCTTAGCCTCCTGGAGCCGGCGCACCAAGCGCTCCGATTCGCGTACGGACAGGCGCTGGGCAACGACGCGTTGCGCCGCTTCGATTTGCGTCCGCCCCTCCAGGGCTAACAAAGCGCGGGCATGGCCCATCTCGAGATCCCCCGCCTCGAGCTTGCGCTTGACCTCCTCCTGCAACTCCAAAAGCCGCAACAGGTTGCTCACGGCGGCGCGCGATCGGCCGACGGCATCCGCCACCTCTTGGTGGGTCATGCTGAATTCGTTCACCAGGCGCGAAAACGCCGTCGCTTCTTCCAAGGGATTGAGATCCTCACGCTGTATATTTTCGATGAGCGCGATGCTGAGCGCGACCGCGTCGGTGACATCGCGCACGATCGCCGGGATCTCGTGCAGACCCGCGAGCTGCGAGGCGCGCCAGCGCCGTTCCCCGGCGATGAGCTCGTAACGCTGACCGCCGCCGAGCGGACGGACGACGATGGGCTGTACCACCCCCTGAGCGCGAATCGAATGGGCCAGGTCTTCGAGCGCTTCCGGTCGGAGGTCGAGCCGGGGTTGATGGCGGCCCTTTTGGATCATCTCGATCGGGAGGGCACGGACTTCTCCAGCGGGTGCAAGGCCGGGCGCAGCGTCCACCCCCAGCAAGGCCTCCAGACCTCTCCCCAGTCCCCGTTTCTTAATGCTCATTGCGCATGGCTCCGTCCGCTACGGTTTGCGCCGGCACGCCCGGGGCCATGGGGAGCGCATGCCGGCGCAGGATCTCCCCCGCCAAGGCGAGATAAGCGATCGCCCCGCTCGATGTCTTGTCGTACTGCAGGGCCGGCAATCCGTGGCTCGGGGCTTCGGCCAAGCGCACGTTGCGCGGGATGGTCGTGCGATAGACCTGGGCGCCGAAATGGTTTAGCAACTGCGCCGAGACATCGTTCGCGAGGGTATTCCTGGGATCGAACATGGTGCGCAGCAGCCCTTCGACATCGAGCGCGGGATTCAAACGGTTCTTGATCGTAGCAATGGTGGCGAGAAGCGCGGTCAAACCTTCCAGCGCGTAGTACTCGCATTGCATGGGAATGATGACCGAGTCCGCCGCCACCAATGCATTCACGGTGAGCATGTTGAGCGCCGGCGGACAATCGATAAAAATATAGTCATAGTTCTCCGCCACCGGCGCCAGTGCCGCGCGCAGGCAGGACTCGCGGCTATCAAACGAGAGTAATTGCACCTCGGCCCCGGTGAGGTCGCTGTTGGCCGGCACCAGATCGTAGCCGCCCGCGGCCGCCGGGATAGCGGAGCCCGCGATTGAAACCTCGCCCGTGAGGACATCATAGGCGGAAGTGGACAGCGAGCGCTTATCGACACCGCTTCCCATGGTGGCGTTGCCTTGTGGATCCAGGTCCACGAGCAGGACGCGCCGCTTGGTCGCGGCCAGCGAGGCGGCGAGATTGACGCTGGTCGTGGTCTTACCCACGCCTCCCTTCTGGTTGGTGATCGCGATTACTTTCCCCATGTCCCCTGCCGTAGCCAGGGTTATTGTACCGCCGCTCAGTCAAAAAAATACACGGGGCCGGGCGGATATCGGTGCGGTTGCTCTCAAAGGGAGGTTACAATTCGGCAGACATTAAAATGGGGCAGACGTCGCGCGTGATGTACAACGGCGGCTAGCCAGTACCTCGGGAAACACGATCGACATGCTCGATCTCAACCGCTTGTAAGGAGCATAGAGCATGAACACCGTACAGCCACTTGGCCTCCTCGTGGGCCGCGTCCTACTGGCCCTCATCTTCATTGGCTCCGGCTTTAGCAAGATCACCGGATTCGCGGACACCGCGGCCTCCATGGCCGCCAAGGGCATACCGATGGTGGAGGTGTTGTTGATTATCGCCATCCTCATCGAGTTAGGCGGCGGCCTGCTGCTCGCCCTCGGCTACAAAGCTCGCTGGGCGGCGCTCGCGATTTTCCTGTTCCTGATTCCGGCCACCCTGATCTTTCACGCTTTCTGGGCGGTAGACCCCGAGCAAGTGAAGATGCAGCTTATCCAGTTCCAGAAAAACCTGGCAATTATGGGCGGTATGCTCTACGTTGTGTTTAACGGCCCGGGCCGCATGAGCTTGGACCGAGCGTAACGCGTGGATGGTTTAACGCACAAGGTGAGCCGCCCGTTCCCCGACGCTCAACGACTTGGTTCAGCCTGGCTATCCGTCATCATATCGTTAACGCCTGACAGCAACGCGGCATCCGGGCGATCGTTTGATTTCAGCATAAAATGCCGGGATGCGACTATGGTTGTCGCCACGGACAGTTCATATCGTTATCTGGGTCTAATACAAAGCAGGTGCTGCATGGCAACATTATCGCCTGATAATCCAACCCGTTCGTCATCACCGGGCCCGGCTTGGGCCAGTGCCCTGGGCGTTGTCGCGATCGTGCTTGGTATTTTCCTGACGGCATCGAATGCCAACGAGTGGATGAAGCTGGCGCTGATAGGAGAGCCGGCGCATACACTGGAATCCGCGCCACCGATTGATTGCGACCCTGGCGAGCTTGCGGAGGAGGGCATCACGGTAGCGCAGTGTCATCAAATGGGTGTCGTCATCCATAATATTAGCATGTCCAGTCCGGACTGGTATCCGGGTTTCATGATGACCGTGGCTTTTGTCGGTACGCTGGTTGCGGCCTTCTCGATCTTTGTGGGGATTGCGCTGGTTAATTACCGGCCCTGGGCTTCGACAGTTGCGCTGCTGACATTCGCTGCGCTTACGCTGATAGATCTGGTCAGCTTTCTGAGCGTCGTGAGTACCGGGCCCATCGTCAGAGAAATGTATCTCTGGAATGTTCTGCTATGGTTCCTGTTGCACATGATGATGACGGTTGCCGCCGTTGCCGGACACCTTGAACAGGCTGCGGCATAACGGTACGGTTGATTGATTTGGCAGATCGCTGGCGCCAGAGTCTGCCAATGAATGGAATAAAGAGCGGGATGGGTTATGCAAAGACAAGGTTATAGTAGAGCAGCGGTAATAATGCACTGGTTATTGGCTGTATCGGTATTCTTTTTGTTTATTTCAAGCTGGTGGATGCTGGCATTGCCGTTGCCATCTGAAGAATATCGCTACCGCGAATTTCCATTCCAGTTACACAAGAATCTTGGCATTACCCTGGTGTTCGTGCTGTTGTTATTGCTCTATGTGCGTTTTCTGCATCGCCCGGCCCCGGAACAATCCGCTGCGTTGAAGCCCTGGATGCATAAACTGGCGATTGTCGATCACATTATTCTGTACGTGACGATACTTGCCTGCTGTATCAGCGGCTACATGTCTTCATCCTACAGTGGTTGGGGTACGACACTCTGGTGGATGGTGGACCTGCCCGACTGGGGTTACGAAAACGAAGACCTCAACATGTTTTACTCTGATATTCACTTGTGGACCTGCTGGATATTGCTGGCCCTGATGGCCGCGCATATCAGCGGCGCCCTGTACCATGCCTTCCGCAACGATGGCGTTGTCCGCCGCATGGTGCGTCTGTAGCTGGTCTATTAGCCCTGATAATGCGGTTTTCAAGGGAACAATCAGGAAGAGAGATCTAATCGCTAATCTGCCTCAGAATTTAATCATCCACTCTATACGCAATCCGTAAGAAGGCCCGTCTCTTTCTTGGCCGGCCACAGAAGAATCCAAACGCAGCACATGGTGTTTGCCGATAGTGCGCTGATAGCGGGCGCCAAAACCTAGGACACCTTCATCTCTCCCGCTTTTGGTGCTCGTGCGGGCGCCGAGTTCCAAGATAAGCTGGCTATCGATGCCGTCGAGAAACATCTGGTAGCCGATTGCCGTACCAATGGTATCGTCGATCGGCTGCCCGAGAGGCACTCCGTAACGGCCCATTCCCACTGGGCCATACAAGATGCCGAGGTTTGCCAGGGGGCCACCCTGATCTGGGCTCCGCGCAGCCGATGTGAACTGGTCAATGTTCCAGAACGTATTGAAATAGGCGATATTGTCGGAACCAGGCAGCGTGCTAGACAGTTGAGAGAGTAGAAGTACTCCGCGTCCCACTGTGGGCGTTTCGTCTTGCTCCGGAATAGAGGCATTAACCCTGAACGTCGTGTTCAGCCAGCCGAAGCGTTGGGTCGATGCAGCTCCCGCATACCAGGCATGTCCATCGCGATCGTCGTCAACATAAATGAAATCCAGCGAAACGGTGTTATTCCATGCGGTGTCTGCTTCCGAGAACAAACCAAACAGGTGCGCAGAGTGGTCATTGTTGTTGTCGGCTAGGTCGTTGTTGCCTCGATTGATATGATTCCAGCCATATACCCCAGTCAAGCGGAGGTTTGACACACCGTCAAACACAAGGGAGTTGCGGGTGATTCCGACCATATCAATGATGTCGTTCAGTAGGAGCCCATCCTGGAGCAGTACTGGCTGGCGACCAATGGAAAAACCCACGTCAAAGGTGCCGGAGTCGGTCGGATCCAACCCCGGGAAGATCTCACCGACATCACCTTCAAAAAAGAGTTGGGTCAACCTGGCGTTGAAGTCCTGCTGCCATCCCTCATCTTTGTTGGGTTCGAAATTGTAGCCTGTATAGTCGCCGGTTTCGCGATCGATTGGGCGCATGGAGAAGAGCAGCCGCTCAGTTCCCGAGAGGTTTAGGTTACCGTGCAAATCAAGCCGGTTGCTCCATTCAATGATGTTTTCATCGCCGCTCTCGAAGCTCTGGAAGGCGCTGCGGAAAGTTCCGAATAACAAAAACCAAGGTTGGAGCATTTGACCGGTCGGCGTTTTAATACCGGGCTGGATTGGTCCTTTTCCGAGAAAAGGATCACCGATCTCGAGGAGCGGCTGCAAACGTTCCACCGGATCTACGGGATATTGTACAACCTCATCGGGCAGACGCCATGGGTCGTCATCCGCCACCGCTTGGTCGCGATAGAAATCGACGGCACTACGACCTTCGGGAACGGTAGTTTCTGTTGCCTGATTCTGGGCCTTCGGTACGTTTGACTGATTGCTTTGCGGCTGATGCCCTTGTGCTAAAGCGAGACCACTCACAAAGATCGCGAACATTGTTAGCAATCCCAAGTACCGTCTCACCCTGGTTTTATTCAATAACAAGATTTCGTTCCCAAAGTACGCGGTAAAGATCAACCAATTTGTCTCCGATGGCACGTGCACTGAGTCCGTACTCGAAGCCCGCTCCGGAAATGGCATGGATCAAATGCGGAGGGAGTTGGCCCGCCACGAGCTTGATGTTTAAACGATAAGGCGTTCGACCGGTGAGGAGTTTGGGATCGACGTGGTAACTTGCCCAGCGATGCCCCAGCGCCTCGATGTTTTTCTTCTGCAGCCGAAGGTCGCGAATGCCGCCAAACAGTACCGATGGCGTGTGCGAGGGCCGCATGTAGATCAACGGATTTAAGGAGTAGTTGGCCGGTATCACCTGCTCGCGCTCTCCTCCATGAGCCGTACCGACCAAAATTGGAGACCGCAGGTTGAAGAGCTGTTCGTCTCTTGGTATGGCGCCATTGTGTACGTACAAGGAGTGCGTGTCGCGAACGTCTCCGTTAGGGTCCAGATCGCCGGAGCGCAAAATTACCGTTCCGTCGGCGTCGGTCACCGTGACCTGCAAGAAGACGTTGCGCTCGGCAATCAACCCCGAGGGCACGCTGTGGCCGTCGGTCAGGTTCTTAACTTCGACGTCGAACTTAAGTCCGTCTTCTTTTTCAATGATTTTTATTTCACCGAGACCGTAGCCATTACGCAATAAGGTAGTGGCACGGGCTCGGTTCTCGGCCAGTAGCGCCAGTTGCTGATCGATAATTTCCCGGGCCACAATACGCTCTTCGGGATCTGCCCAAATGCCGGGAAATTTTGCGTCGTCAGGCACGCTTTTTTCGAATGCTTCGGATCCCCACCCGGCTGCGACGTCAAAACTCAACCATTCCTCTGGCGTGGCAAACTCCTGCGCCTCTGGGTTGATGGGAAAGATGCCTGGATGGACCACGGAACTATCGGGTCCCGGGAACATATGATTAGTGCGCCGAGCGGGCCGGGTTGGCACACCGCGGACGATCGCTGCGGAAGCGGGCGGGTACTCCGACGGTATACCGGAGGTCGGGCCCATGTGACAGCCTTGACACGTCACTCCCCGTTTAGCCGCCGGTGTTTGCTTGTATTCACTAAACAGATCCTCAAACCGAATGCCGTTAGCTAGGCGTACGTCGTGGCAGCGAGCACAAAACCCCGGTTGGGAAACCTGCTCAAGAAGACGTGCCTCGCGATGGGTTTTTGGGGGGTTGTCTGAATGGGAATCGAGCACACGTCGCAGCTCATCATCTTTGCGGGGACCGTAAATGGGGTTGCGGATATCGCCGGGTTCAAGGGGAAAACGGCCGGTGATTTTGCCATAGGCCTCGGGAACTCGGTGACAGACGACACAGGTGATCCCCTCTAAAGACACCTTCGCACGGTTACTATTGCTGGTAAGAATTGGCTCGCCGGTAAACATGCCCGCTTGGGTGTGACATCGCTCGCAGAAATCACCCATGGTCCCCTTAGTCAATTTCACCAACGTCGCCTGGTAGGCAAGGAAGGTAGGACTTATCTGAGCGAAAGCATGTCGCGAAACAGACCATTCACGGTAGATTTGCAGGTGGCAGGCGCCGCACTCTTGCGCAGATGGGAATTCGGCCTTTTTAAACAGTTCTTCGTGAGACTTACCCCCCGATTTACCATCAGCATTGTCGACCATCGTATGGTCAGCATCCGACGAAATTCTCTTAGGGCCGAACTCGTAACGGATGAAATTAATCAGATGCCATATTTCTTCTTTCGCTAGATGATTCTTGAAACTGGGCATAGGGGATCTGCCGGTCCTGATTTTCGTGTAAATCGCGCCGTCAGACTGCCCTAAAACCTCGGAGCTCGTCAGGTTTGCGACCGTGTTGCCCAGAGCAGCGGCTACCGGGCCATCCCCTTTTCCGCTTTTTTCGTGGCACTGTTGACATTCTCGCAGGTAGAGATTTTTACCCATCGCCACAGAGGACGCGTCCGCCGTAATCGGATTTGCGATTCGTGCAAGACGCGGTGAAACTCGCCAGTTATTGGAACGTTCTTGCTCAGCCGTTGCGGGTTTCTGTATCAGGATTAAACTGATCACAAACACAATGGCAGTGACAATGCCGTACCAGCGTAATGATTGGTTTCTCATCTAAAAACCGGTACTTTAATTAACTGAGTGACTCTCGTATTGAATCAGGTGATCTCTTGACCGTTGCCCGACTCGGTGATGACTTTCACGGGGCGGGGCCAATCCGCAGCAAGTTTTTTTACGCTGCCTAAGGATACGAAGTGCACTTCGCTTGTTCAGTGACTTTTCGTACAAACATTCTGTGACAGATTCACAATCTGCCCCCGGGGACGCAGTACGGGGTGCGTCCGACGCAGATCAGCCAGTGGAAGCGCCAGCTCGGGCGGAATCGAAGGAGGCCTTCAGGAGCCGACGCCTCAAGAAAGGTGCGGGACCAAGAGGTGGTGCAGGCGTCGATATATGAGGAGATCGGGCGGCTGAAGATGGAGCTTGAGTGGGTAAAAAAACTACGGGCCTCGGCTGAAGTACAGCCGGCTTACATATCAGAACATCAAAGATATGAGCCCGCGTTTTGCGCTCAAGAGTGTGGCGGGACCGTTAGGATAAGCACACCGGTGGCGCTCGCGCCACCGGTGTGCCATTACTTCACGACGGGAGAGGCACTGGCGATTTCGTCATCCCACTGCCAAAGATGTCCTCGGCAATCGTCACACCAAGTGGAACACCGCCAACGTTCTGTGTGTAATCAGGCTTACCGTTGTTACCGACAGCGAAGGCGTCAAACACCCAATGCACGCCCAAATAAATGCGGCTGAGGCCGTTCTCCTCGATCATCTGCCACAGGCCGTTTGGGAAGTCGCGGACGTGTTTTGGCCGCACCGTTCCGTTGTTGTCCTTGTTCACGCCATTGTGTTCATCGGACACGAACGTGAGATCTTGGAACAAAGCGTCCGGATTTTTATCGCCAACAGCAGTCCCATAGAACAGACGCGTCATGTGAAATGCTGCTGCGCCGAACGTGGCATGCCCGGAGGGGTAGGCCGGAAACGGCGGCGTAAAATTCTTGGCCTTGCCCGTTATTGTATGTCCGCATGGATACATCGAATACGATGGTGTGAAGTCTTTGTGCATCGAGTTCGTCGCTGGCGCGCCCAGCGGCAACCAAAGCGTGTGGGTGTCGTTATCGATGTTGTTGTTACCCATGCCCGTTGGACCCATGGACGCGTCATGCTCGCGAATGCCCACGACCGGCCGCCAGAAGTCGTGGATGTACTTCTGATCCCACGCCAGGATGCCAGCATCGGCCATCGCCACATTTACCAACGCAAACAATCGAGCATTCTCCGCCGCAGTGTTGGGGTTGCCGGTGTTGGGGTTGGGTTTTTTGCGGGCGACTTCACGCACGATCTGGTTGTATTCGCGCGGTGGGGTGCCAAGATCGGCAGCTCCGTCATACCCCCAATAAACGCCGATCAATGTCTCGTCTACTGTACGGCGAGTATTGGAGGGCACGGTTCCCATCAACTCCGGTGCGATGCCTTTGCCGCGTACTTGCCGGAGCGCGCTTGTGTAGGCGGAAGTGCCTGGCTGCGGTGGCGCAGCGAGCTTATGCCGGAATGTGACAGCAAAACCGTTGGACTTCGCACCGTAAAACGGAGCGTGATAGCCTTGATCGGGATTATCAGGGTCGGGGCGATGGGCGCCACGCGCCATCGACGCCGCGTAGCCGTCATCGCTCGCGTTCGGATCATCCTTTCGATCTTCCAGCAACTTTTGAGCAACCAAAAGCCCAAACTCATGGCCCGCCTTCAACCCCGTACCGCCCAAGCCCGCCTCAGTGTGCTTGGCGTCAAAGAACGCTTTTTGGCTGGGAAACAATTTCGAAAGCGTGGCATGCGCTGCCGCGGCGACGGCAGCGTCTTTGGCGTTGTCGGGAAGCGGAGCGCCGGCGGGTGCCGGCACGCCTAGGTAGGGGGCAAGTCCCGCGGGATATCCCGATGCTCCGGCGTAGGCATCGTACATTGCGAGATGCACAATCCCCAAGGCGCGTGCGCTCAGCGTGGGGCCAGTTTGCTCGTTCTTGCCGTTCGTGTGGCTTACACGATTGGCTTCGAGTGAAACGTCGTTCCAAAACAGAATTGGGTCCATCTTTCTCTCCTTTAATGTTTCACGGGTTTAACTACGGTAACCAATATGTTGTGATCTACCTTGGTCATACTTCAAGCCGCGGAAATGAAACCGGCGTCCTTGCCGCAGGGCTTTTAGCACGGCCCAATACGCCTCCGGGTCAACCTTACACGCGTTAGTGTGGTAAGGTCATGCTGGAGAAAACATCTACGTCCTGTTCGCCCCTTCTTGAGGTAGCGATTATCTTACTGACCTTAGCGTGTTGCCTTGGCAGTTGCACACCGGCAATCACTCTCCAGCATGCGAGGTAAGATAGTGACTGAATCGAAGCTCAGCTAGGAACTTTGTCACAAAAATTCTGTGAGAAATTCACATTTAGATTGCATCTCATCGTCAAGACGAGCGCTGGGAATAGGGATTTTAAAAGGCCTTTTTCTTCAGAAGGGAAGATGCGACTGGACCTGTTAGCTGTCAAACACGCGGGTCCTGGATCGGAGAATTTTCTGGCCATTCATTGGCCCGAGGCGCCAAGTTTCGAGACCAGTTGGCGTCTCGCGCTCCCGCCGCTCGTAGTGGATGCGCCTTCCATCCTCGGGGCGCCAAGCGAGGTGTTGTTGATTATCGTTTCCTCATCGAGTTGGGCGGCGGCCTGCTGCTCGCCCTCGGCTACAAAGCTCGCTGGGCGGCGCTCGCGATTTTCCTGTTCCTCATCCCGGCCACCCTGATCTTTCACGCTTTCTGGGCGGTAGACCCCGAGCAAGTGAAGATGCAGCTTATCCAGTTCCAGAAAAACCTGGCAATTATGGGTGGTATGCTCTACGTTGTGTTTAACGGCCCGGGCCGCATGAGCTTGGACCGGGTGTAACTATAGTTTGACGCACAAGGTGAGCCGCCCGTTTCCCGACGCTATGCGCATGCGCTATCGGCACCTATTGATGGTCTACCCGGAATTTCCGAAGACCTACTGGGGAATGCAATACTTTCTTCTTCTCATCGGCAAGCAAGCTCTGATGCCGCCGCTCGGCCTTATCACCATCGGCGCGTTGACCCCCAGCCGCTATGAGATCCGCCTGGTGGACCTGAACTGCGAACCCTTGACGGAGGATGACCTCGGCTGGGCCGATATCGTGCGTTTTTCGGCGATGCTTCCACAGAAGCCGTCGCTCTTTCAAGTGGCCGAACGCTGCAGGGCCGCACACAAGTTGATCGTCTTCGGAAGCCCCGGCGCCGGAGGCGTTCCCTGCGAGCGTCACATAGATGCTCGGACGCCTACGGCAGACGATCCGGCCGGCAGCTGACCTTATATACATATGCGTTCCGAATCCCGCCGGCCTCCGTTGACTGACGATCCCGCCGACCTCAAGGCGTTGCGCGTGTTGCTACCCTATTTGTGGGAATACCGCGGGCGCTTAGTCTTGGCGCTCTCTTGCCTTATCGTCGCCAAGCTTGCCAATGTATCGGTTCCCCTGGTCCTAAAACAGATCGTCGATGGGCTGAATCAACCCACAGCGCTGTTGATGGTGCCGGCGTTTCTGCTAATCGGCTATGGCTTGCTCCGATTCTCGACGACGCTATTTACCGATCTCAGAGACGTCGTCTTCGCGCGCGTCACGCAGCGTGCAATCCGGCGCCTAGCGCTCGATGTATTTCAGCATTTGCACGCGCTGAGCTTGCGCTTCCACCTGGAACGCCAAACCGGGGGCGTGGCGCGCGACATCGAGCGCGGCACGCGCGGGATCGAAAACCTGATGCGCTTGCTCATCTTCAGCATCGTTCCCACCTTGCTGGAAATGGCGCTCGTGGGCGCAATCCTTATCACCCAATATGAGATCTGGTTCGCGCTCATTACGCTCGGGACTCTGGTCATTTATATCGTGCTGACCATCAGCATCACGGAGTGGCGCACCAAGTTCCGCCGGGCGATGAACGAGATGGACTCCAGGGCCAACACCAAAGCCATCGACAGCCTGCTCAACTATGAGACGGTCAAGTATTTCGGCAACGAAGAATTCGAAGCGCGGCGTTACGACGATAACCTGCAATGCTGGGAGCAGGCTTCGGTGCGCAGCCAAACGTCGCTTGCCGGCCTCAACATCGCGCAGAGCGCGGTCATCGCGACCGGCCTGACGCTGCTCCTGTTGCGGGCCGCCGATGGCGTCGTGCAGCATACGATGACGCTCGGCGATCTGGTGCTGATCAACACGCTGATGATCCAGCTCTACATCCCGCTCAACTTCCTCGGTATGGTGTATCGCGAGATCAGGCAGTCGCTCGCCGACATGGAAAAGATGTTCAGGCTGCTCGCAATCAACGCCGAGATCCAAGACGATCCCGGCGCCAAAGATCTGGCCGCCGGGCCGGGCGCGGTGCGTTTCGAGCGTGTTGATTTCGCCTATGACCCGCGGCGCCCGATCTTGCACGATGTTAGCTTCGATATACCGGCCGGCCACAAGATCGCGGTCGTGGGGACCAGCGGCGCGGGTAAATCGACCCTTTCGCGCTTGCTGTTCCGCTTCTACGACGTGAGCGCCGGGTGCATCGCCATCGACGGCCAGGACATTCGCCGGGTCACGCAGAAAAGTCTGCGCCGCGCCATCGGTATCGTGCCGCAAGATACGGTGCTCTTTAACGACACCATCTACTACAACATCGCCTATGGTGAACCCCACGCGTCGCGCGCTGAAGTCATCCAGGCGGCCAAGCATGCGCATATCCACGATTTCATCGAGTCGCTGCCCGACAAATATGACTCGCTGGTGGGAGAGCGCGGCCTGAAACTCTCGGGCGGCGAGAAACAGCGCGTCGCCATCGCGCGCACCATCTTGAAGGATCCCTGCATCTTGGTGTTTGACGAAGCCACCTCTGCGCTCGACTCCAAGACCGAGAAAACCATCCAGGCCGAGCTCAAACAGGTGGCGCAGAACCACACCACCTTGGTGATCGCCCATCGCCTGTCCACCATCGTCGACGCGGATCAGATCCTTGTCATGGAGCAGGGCCGCATCATCGAGCGCGGCGGCCACCGCGAGCTACTCGACCTTGACGGCGCCTATGCGCGCATGTGGGCCCTGCAGCAGGAAGAAGAGGCAAAGGAATTGGAGCGTGCCCAAGAGGCGCGCTTGAGCGAACCGATCGTCGCGGCCGGGTGAGGGGATAGGTTTTTCTGACCGTCCGACGAAACATCGCCCGTTGAAGACTCGCGTTGAAATGCCTATCCTTACGACCACCGGGCACCGATCTGTATCACTCGAGCCATGCGTATCCTCCGGACGATCCAGTCCATCGCGACGGTCACCCGACGAAAAAGGGCGTTTAAAAGCGCTGTTCGCATGTGCGAGCTTACGTGGTACTGACTTTGTTGGGCGCAAGTAGAAAAAAGTGACGGCTGTGCGGTTGGCAATCGAGCGCCTTCTCGTAGACAACCGAAAAACCAAGAGTGGAAAACAGTTCCCTCCATTCTTTCCGCCCTCTAAAAGTACCTCCTCTGTCGTGCATGTACGCCCAAAGGTAGTCGTCCTGAGTTTCCTTGGGGTCTTCGGTCACAACCACGTACTTCCGTGCAATTCGATGAGCGTCCCGTAAGAGCTGTATGGTATTGTCCGCTGCGTGATGCAAAACATAACTGAAGAAGACGAGATCGAAGCTGTTGCTCTCATAGTCCAAGTGCGTGCCAGCAATTTTCTTCACGGGGAAGTTCGAACGACGAGCGACAGTGATATCGCACAGTTCGAAATTGCTAGAATCCAGGATCTCGGAAAGATACAAGCTCACGGCCCCTGTGTTGGCTCCAACGTCCAACCACGAACATCCCTTAAGGACTTCAGCGTGGGAAGCAAAATACGACAGGAAACCCTCGTCACGGTGAAATCTATAAGCAGGGTTGTCAAGACCGGTATCTCGTTGTCTTTGAAGAGTTTCCAGTCTGATGCCGAATTTTTCGGAAATCTGTGACAGATCCCCCTCATGCTTGAACTTCAGATTCAAGGAATGAAACTTGAGGTTCGGGTTGCGAACAAAACACAGGGCAACATCAAACAGCACTCTCTTGATGCGTTCGAATAGGTAGAGCAACATGCAATTTCCCTCATGTGGGGATCAGGTAGGTTTACACGAACACCGAAGCTCAAGGTATGATAGATAACACCACGGACGGATCAAGTCCGCTGGTTGGGAACTTTTCGGATGGGATGCGGCTGATTTTTACTACTTTACCCATCGCGAACAGGTTTTCCGCTCCTGGTCAACGCGCGCCGATGATCTGGAAATTTTCCGTGAGCAATGAGGGTCCCGCGGAACACCGAAGGTGGTTCCATAATCAACAGCCCGCGTTAGCGGGTAGTGTTTAAAGCGCCGCTCGAACCGAACCGGGATTCCCTCGCTATGCATATCCGAGCCGTGTTGGTCTTATTGAGTTTGCTTTGCCCGAGCCTCGGCACCGAGGCGCGCCCGCTTCGGGACAACGAGATCCCGCCTAGCCTCGCCCCCTGGGTACCGTGGGTGCTGTACGAAGAGCGCGATCGCGAGTGCCCGTTCATCCATAACCAGCCCGCGGCGCGGCGCTGCGCTTGGCCATCGCGGCTGGTGCTCAAGATCGACCAGGGCGAGGGGGAGTTTATCCAGTTCTGGCGCGTCTACCGCGAAAGCTGGATCGGGTTGCCGGGAGATCTCAAGCGCTGGCCCCAAGAGGTGCAGGTGGATGGGCAACCTGCTTCCGTGACCGAGCGCGAGGGTAAACCCGGCGTATCGCTGCCGCCGGGACGGTATCAGATCACCGGCCGGTGGCGCTGGGAACGCTTGCCCGACTCCCTGTATGTGCCGCCCGATACCGCTTTAGTATCACTCATCGTCAATGAGACAGCCGTAAGCTGGCCTGACATCCGCCCCGATGGACAGCTCTGGTTGAAGCGACAGGCGGGAAAGACCGCGCTCGAAGAGCGGCTGGAGATCCAGGTGTTCCGGCGCATCATCGACGAGGTGCCGCTTGAGCTTGTCACCCGGCTTGAGATCGATGTTGCCGGCGAGCCGCGCGAAGTGATGCTAAGCAGTGCGCTCCTACCGGAGTTCATTCCCTTGGGTTTATCGAGCGCGCTGCCCGCGCGTCTCGAGCCCGATGGCCGGTTGCGATTGCAACTGCGCCCGGGGCACTGGGCGGTGGAGTTGAGCGCGCGCGCGCCAAGCACGGTGACCGCGCTGCACGCGGCGTCTCCAACCGACCCTTGGCCGCAGACGGAGATCTGGGTATTCGATGCCCGCAATCACCTGCGTCTGGTCGAGATCCAAGGCGTGACGGCCATCGATTCGCGTCAGACCAATGTGCCCCCCGAGTGGCAATCTTTGCCCGCGTACCGCGTGGGCCCGAAGGATGTCCTGGAATTCAAGCTGGTGCGGCGGGGCGATCCCGATCCGGCCCCCGACCGCTTGAGTCTCGTGCGGAACCTGTGGCTCGACATGGAGGGGAGCGGGTATACCGTCCGCGATCTCGTGAGCGGCACGATGACCCGCGGTTGGCGGATCGAGGCCGGCGACCAATTACACCTCGGACGGGTCGCGATCGACGCTGTCCCGCAATTCATTACCACCCTCCCCGACTCCAACCGGCCTGGCGTCGAAGTCCGGCGCGGCGCGTTGAATCTCGATGCCGACAGCCGCTACGAGGGCGAAGTGGGCCGCTTCCCCGCGGTGGGTTGGAATCAAGACGTCCAGTCGCTCCAAGCGACCCTCCACCTTCCCCCGGGATGGCGGTTGTTCGCGGCCGCGGGCAGCGACGACGTGACCGCGAGTTGGGTCGAACGCTGGACGCTGCTCGATCTCTTCTTGGTCATAATCGCTGCCTTGGCGACGGCCCGGCTGTGGCATTGGCGCTGGGGACTCGCGATGCTCGCCGGGCTCGCGCTTATCTGGCACGAAGCCGATGCGCCACAGTTCATCTGGTTACATCTTCTTGCCGCGAACGCCTTGGTCCGGGTGCTGCCCGCAGGCCGCTTCCTCGCTCTGGCACGCGGCTACCGAAACGTGAGCGCCGCGATTTTGCTGCTGATCGCGATCCCGTTCGCGATCGAGCAAGTGCGCCTGGGTCTCTATCCGCAGCTCGAGCGGCCCGGGCTTGTGCAACCGGTGACGAAAGTTTCACCGGCCGCCCCGCCCGAGGCGGCCACCCTTAGCCAGCCCGGGGAAGGGGTGGCCGGCGGCAGGGCGGACAGCTTGGATGCGCCCATGAGCGTAGAGGAGATGAGAGAGCGTGCCGAACAGAAAACGGATAGGATGGCGCGGCGATTGATGGCAGAGGCTGACGCGCCAAAGGTAAGGGCGCGGGTGGGTGTCTTGGGCGAAGTAGACCCCAAGGCTCGCGTCCAGACCGGGCCGGGCCGGCCCGAATGGCGTTGGAACGAGGTAGCGCTGCGCTGGAACGGTCCGGTGGAACGCGAACAAGAGCTGCGGCTGGTGCTCCTCTCACCCGCGATGAACCTAGGCTTGAGCCTCGCGCGCGTGATCCTGCTCCTGGTGCTGTGCGCACGGATGATAGTGCCGTTCGCGACCACCTGGGGCGCCGGCACGCCGGTGGCTAAGACCCCGGTGCTCTTGGTTCTTGCTTACCTTTTCGCACCCGTGCCCGAGGCGCGCGCCGAGTACCCGAGCGCCAAGCTCCTCGAACAACTCCGCCAGCGTCTGCTAGCCCCGCCGGAGTGCCTGCCCAATTGCGCGCAAAGCCCGAGACTCTATGCGGAAATTACGCCCACGGCGATGCGGTTGCGCGTCGAGATCCACGTCGCGGAGTCCGTATCCGTGCCCCTGCCCACCCAGGCCGGCCAGTGGCTGCCGCAAGAGATCTTGGTCGATTCCCAGCCGGCCACGGATCTGGCGCGCACCGAGGGTGGCGAGATCTGGGTGCACCTGGAACCCGGACGCCATGAGCTTCTGCTCTCGGGACCCCTGCCGCCGCGCCCGCAACTGCAATTGCCGCTACCCTTGAGGCCGCACCGCGTCGAGGTGCGCGCCGAGGGCTGGCGTGTCGATGGCGTGCATGAGAACGGTGTCCCCGATGCCCAGATCCAACTCACCCGCACCGCGGGCACGGACGATCTTCCGGTCTTGGAACCCGGCCCCCTGCCCTCGTTCGCACGGGTCGAGCGCACCTTGCGGCTAGGACTCGATTGGCGCGTCGAAACCACCGTGACCCGCATCTCTCCAACGCTCGAGCCGGTGGTCATCGAAGTTCCACTGCTCGCGGGCGAATCGGTGACCACCTCCGGCGTGCGGGTGAAGGACAAGAAGGTGCTGGTGAGCCTGGATGCACAACAGATATCGGTACGCTGGGACTCCGTGCTGGAGCATGCGCCCACCTTCGAGCTGACCGCACCCGAGACCACGCAGTGGACCGAGACCTGGCGTGCGGATGTGAGCCCGATCTGGCATCTGGCGGTTCAAGGCATCGCGGTCGTGCATCATCAGGATCCGAGCGGCCGCTGGCTGCCGGAATGGCGCCCTTGGCCGGGCGAATCGGTCACGCTGGGTATTTCTAGACCCGCGGGGGTCTCCGGTCCGACCCTGACGCTACAGAATAGCCGGCTGACTGTCAGCGCGGGGGAACGCGCGATCGATGCCACCTTGGACCTCACCCTCGAGAGCAGCCAAGGGGGCCAGCACACGCTCACGCTGCCCGAGACGGCCCGGCTACAACAGATCACCATCGGCGGCGCCGCCCAACCGATCCGCCAGCAAGGCCGCCGGGTCACCTTGCCGGTGGTGCCTGGGACGCAACGTTTTCAACTCCTGTGGCGCGAGCCGCGCGGGATGGAGACGCGGTTCCTTTCGCCCGAGGTCGATCTCGGCCTGCCGAGCGTCAATCATTACCTCAAGGTCACGCTGGGCAACGACCGCTGGCTGCTCCTGAGCCGGGGGCCGCGCCTCGGGCCCGCGGTGCTCATTTGGGGTGTGCTGGCGGTGCTCGTGCTCGTGGCCTACGGGCTCGGGCGCACGCGGTTCACGCCGCTCAAGGGCTGGCAGTGGTTCTCGCTCGGAATCGGACTCAGCCAAGCCTCAATCTGGGGAGCGCTCATCGTCGTGGGTTGGCTGCTCGCCCTCGGTGGGCGCGCGCAACTGAATCCCGCCATCAAACCGTACGCTTTCGACGCTATACAGCTTGGTCTGGGTTTGCTTACAGTGGTGGCATTGTCCTGCCTTTTCGATGCGATCCAGAACGGGCTCCTGGGATATCCGGAGATGCAAGTCGCCGGCAATGGCTCGACCGCCTATGATCTCAATTGGTTTCAGGACCGCAGCGATCCGGCCTTACCGCAGACCGAGGTGTGGTCGGTGCCGCTCAGCGCCTACCGGCTACTGATGCTCGCGTGGGCCTTGTGGCTCGCCTATGCCCTGCTCGGATGGCTGCGCTGGGGATGGGGCTGTTATTCGACCCACGGCCTATGGCGATCGATCCGCCCGCGCATCGCGGAGACCCCCGCGCAGCCCGCGCCATAGGCGCACTCGGGGTCAAGGTCATCGTAGCGACAGACCTCTAAATCGATTCTTAAGGGCTGCGCCAGGGGGAATAGATCCTAGAGGCGCAAGATGAGGATCAATGGGGTCAGACACCACATAACGGAACCATATACCTCGTGTATGTTCGAAACCCCGCGATGCGTGTCGCGTTTACTTTGTTCGACAAAGATAGTTTCAAGTTGATAGAGATCGAAGGCTCAACACGCGGCCTCTATTCCGGCCAGAGGAACGTCTTCCAAGATACCGTACGCGAGGTCATACCGCTGCACATCGCGCAACGGACTGCGCGAATCTCACCCAAGATCATCATCCTATGTTCTAGCTGTGACCGGCCGGGCAGATAGGTTACAGTAACGTTTTCAGTCACAGGAGAAACAATGGAAATTAAGAAGCAGAAACGCAACTGGCGCGATGTGCTCGTTCAGGATACGTTCAAGAAGAGGAATCAGGCGACCATACGCCGCTACTACGAGGCGTTTCGTCGTGAGCAAGACTGGCCAGACCGTTGCGACAACCGTGACTGCCAGTTCCACAGCGGTCCGCTCGAATGGAATGGAAAACCATTTTCACCCATTCTCGATCATAGATATGGCTATCACTGCGACAACACTCCCGGCAGCCTTCGCTTCCTCTGCCCCATCTGCGACTCCCAAAATACAGAAACACGCGGCGGTGCGAATAAAAACAGAATTCGGGACGTTATCGGGACGGGTTACACTGCACGCAATCGCGATGGTACGAGCGACATTCTCAGGGAAGGTATTTCAGGCGGTGAAAGCAGTGGGGTCGGCGTTGCGCTGAAGTCTGAGTAAAAAATCATGAGCCGCCTAACGAAACACTCAAGCGAGCGTAGGGCGCGTGTCCGCGCCAACTCATTCACGAAGTCAGCGCCGTTGAGTGGTTCGATGTTGCTTCCCCAATTGGCTGGCAGCCACCCCTGTTTGACATACCGATGGAAGCTCGAATACGGCCAAAGGCTTACCTGTTATGGAGCTTCATCTGCAAGTTATAGAAAAGGATGGTAGAAAGGAATTTGTTGTTCTTATGAAGAATTCAAAGCGCTCGAAGAAGTAATGCATGATTATGAAGATCTTCGAGACCTCAGAGAAGCGAAAGAAGAATCTAAGGGTAAAGAGGGCGTGCCGTTAGAAAGGGTCGTTTCAGATTTAGGTTTGTAGACAGTATCGCATAACAAGGCGCTCCACCTGACGACTTTTCCGCTGGCTCCTATCGTCGCCAGATCCAAAGCGTCAGGTGAGCTTCGTCGTTTGGGCGCTATATTCGTAGACTGGAGTAGATGCTATGCAAAGGCAACTTACAGCTATCATCGAGCGTGAGGGAGATGGCTATGTGTCGCTCTGCCCTGAGCTGGACGTTGCCAGCCAGGGTGGCACTATCGAAGAGGCGCGCGACAACCTTCGAGAAGCGCTTGAGCTTTTCTTTGAATCGGCTTCGCCTGATGAGATCAAGGAACGTGTCCACGAGGAAGTGTACGTAACGCGGGTGCCCGTTGCCATTGGCTAAATTGCGAACGCTTTCCGGGGAAGAGGCATGTGCTATTCTCAACCGGCATGGATTTGCGGAAGTGCGTCAGCGGGGTAGCCATATCGTAATGCAGAAGAAGCTGCCGGGCACAACGATCACGGTGCCAGTGCCAGATCATCCAGAGCTTCGCATAGGCACGCTTCAGTCCATCATTCGTCAGTCCGGCGTACCGCGCAGCGAGTTCGAGTCATGAGGCTGGCGCCCAACAAGGCGCTGTGTTAGCGATGAAGTAAAAATGACCCAATCCGAGAGTGTCTTGCCTATAACTATATCCCTGGGCAATGATCGCTTTCGTAACGAGATCGAGACGGCACTGGGCAAAACGGTCGGCGCGAAGAAGCGAGGCCGTCCGATACATCAAGCAGCGGATGCCCAAATTTAAATCACTCCGACCCCTTACCTGCTTACCTGCTTACCTGCGTTACAAGCCGACCCCGGCATCGCGGCGGTTTTTCCGAGCGTCGGCGACGGACGCGGCTTAGCTAGGCGTTAGCTGCTAAAGAGAATGGCCGATGAGCATCGAGATAGCACGTGATGTCCTTTTTTGGTGTGCCGCCATCAACTATGGCGCGCTGCTTTGGTGGTTTCTATTCTTCAACTTCGCTCACGATTGGATGCATCGGTTCCACGGTCGGTGGTTTCGATTGTCGGCTGAGCAATTCGACGCCATCCATTACGCAGGGATGGCGCTTTATAAGATCGGCATCCTTCTGTTTAACCTCGTTCCGTATGTCGCGCTGCGTATCGTCGGGTAAGGTAGCCGCTAATCAACGGCGCCAGGGGACGTCCCTGCTTCGCTTCGCTCGCCCGTGAAAAAAAATCACCCCGCGGCCCGGGGGTCTTCAGAAACGGCTTTTTTCTACACCCTCGTTGAGCACACACATAGATCGTTGCTAGAATTCATGAGTGCCGAAGCTGACGATTTCCCAGTTGCGCGAATTTATTCGCTCACTGAACTATGTAGTCTCTATCCATGCCGCCGAAGAGCTAGGACGATGACAACCTCACGATCCTCGATCTCGAAAACATCATCCTCACGAGCGCAATCATCGAGCGCCAGCGCGACCGCCAAACCCGCGAGGTCAAGTGTGTCATCCGCGGTTTCACACTCGATGACCTCGAAGCAGAAACCATTGTCAAAATTGGTCCCACCGGAAGGCTTGTCGTCATCACCGTACACCTCCACCCGGAGTTTTGGTCATGGTCCTAAGCTTCTTGTGATAGAGAGCATCCCGATGTGGTCATGTCCCCATTGCGGTGAGTCGTATTTCACGGCTCAAACCATTCACGAGATTGAACGTATTAAGGCACTTCGTAAGTCCGTAGCACTGGCTCGGCTCGTCATGTGCCGGTCGCTGTTTTCACAGGCAATGTGCCCAACAAGGCGCTCCACCGGGCACGGCAAAAAACAGCGCGCCGGTGAGTTGGGTACGGTTGGGCCTGCAAGTTCAGCACAGACTATAATGGTTCCATGCGTTTTGAATGGGATCGCAAGAAGGCCGAGCGAAACGTCCGAAAGCACGGTGTGTCCTTCGAAGAAGCCATTACTGCTTTCTATGACCCGCTTGCTGTCACCCTAAAAGATCCAGATCATTCAATTGAAGAACTTCGATTCATTACTTTTGGCTGTTCCGCACACGATCACCTGCTCGTCATCGCACACACAGACCAAGCCGACGGGATCCGGATAATCAGCGCGCGGATGGCCACACCTCGCGAAAGACGAAAATATGAAACGCAAAAGCCACGAACTCGATGACGATCTGCGCCCTGAGTACGATTTGGATTTTTCCAAAGGTGAACGCGGTAAGTACTACAAGCGCCTTTTGAAGGAGGGCTCGAATGTTGTAGCCCTTGACCCCGACGTATTAAAAGCCTTCCCCGATTCCACCGCCGTCAATACCGCTCTGCGGTCCCTTCTTGGTCTTGCACAGGTGTCAGCAGGGCTTACATCGCGTTCGAGACGGACGCGGCAAAAAACGCCGCGCCGCTCAACTTAGGCGCTGGACGTCAGCATGATGACAGCCCCGTTAGTTTTGGGCTGCTGCAGACGACTAGCTGATAGTCACGGTGATCCCCATCCGTGATTAGACCCGACTAGGAGAAACACCATGCAATACATTCAAAAGATCACCCCATGTTTGTGGTTTGATGATCAAGCCGAAGAGGCAGTTGAGTTTTATACCGCTATCTTTAGAAATTCAAAGATCGTAAACATTGCTCGGTATGGAGAAGCGGGCGTGAGGTCCACGGAAAACCGGCGGGAACAGTAATGACCGTGGCATTTAAACTTGATGGGCAGGCGTTTACCGCACTCAACGGCGGGCCGATGTTCAAATTCAACGAGGCTATCTCGTTCCAAGTCAATTGCGAGACGCAGGAAGAAGTGGACTATTACTGGGAGAAGCTATCTGAGAGCGGCGATGAAAAGGCACAGCAGTGCGGCTGGCTCAAGGACAAATACGGCGCTTCATGGCAAGTTGTTCCCAGCGTTTTGATCGAGATGATCAATGACCCCGATTCTGAAAAATCCCAAAGAGCCATGGAGGCAATCCTTCAAATGAAGAAGATCGACATTGATGAACTAAAGCGGGCGTATGCTGGATAGCGTATGGCATGCCAGAAAGCTCACTAGAACTTGGAGGGCCTGTGTGAAGAAACGCAGGAAGACTACTCCGCTGTCGGGCTGTCAAGTCAGTATTCAGCGCGAGGCGGATTACATCAGCAATTGCGCTTCCCGACACGACGCCCGTGTGGTCACGCTTGGACCTCTACTTTTCTTTTCGACGGAGACAGGCGACGCCTGGGCGCTCGAACCAGAAAATTGTTTGGCGCGCTGTCTTGCCAGAGATAGCCAGCTGATGCCGTCTGGTATCACGGAAACGCCGGATAATTTTGCCGTCGAGTGGGAAACGAGGTATCGGTTTGACGGCAGCGTAATGGTTTTTACGGATCGTGAGGGTAGCGAGCGGACCGTGTTGGGATATCCGGTACGAGAGATCCAGGAAGCCATACGAGTAGCTGCAAAACAGTGGTAGCTGTTTCATCTCTGAATCACAACGGCCCAACCCGGCACGCAAGCCGACGCCAGAGATCGGCGCGGATTCTTCCCATCGCTAATGGCGGACGCGGCTTATCTGAGCGTTATGCGGCTTGCGGCGCCACGGTAGTAGACTATGAAGAATGAAGGTCAAAGAGCTCATCGCCGTGCTCAAATCCGATGGGTGGTATCAAGTCCGCATGAAGGTAAGCCACCGGCAGTTTCACCATCCGACCAAATAAGGGACGGTTACCGTTGCGGGTAAGCCTAGCGTCGATGTGCCTCCCGGGACCTTGAGCAATGTACTGGAACAGGCCGGACTCAAAAAGTAGGAGTATCAAGAATGCGTTACTTGGTTGTTGTTGAAGAAGGACCGACTTCGTTTGGTGCGTACGTGCCCGACCTCCCCGGTTGTATCGCTGCTGGGGAAACAAAGGAAGAGGTTCTTACCCTCATTCGAGAGGCCATCGAACTGCATCTCGCTGACATCAAGGAGGGTGGAGAGCCTATTCCATATCCTTCGTCAACGAGCGAGTTGGTCGAAATCGAGGCCGCATAACCACGCGCTGCATCGGCGCGCTCCTATCGTCGCGCCCGGTGAGCTTGGTGCTATGTAAAACCTCGGTATCGATGCGCAAAGAGAGAAAGGTTTTCGGCGTTATGCGGCCGTAACCGCCAGGCTTGACATATCATATATAGTATAGACACAATATGAAATGTGGCGCATCGAGGAGCACCGGCGCGTTGACATGCAGCTTGACTCCGCGCCCCGCGAAATACTGAAGCGCTACGAGAAGTGGAAGGACATCGCGGTGATTTCTGGACCTCCCGGCTCAAAGGGTTTCACGATGAAACCCGGTCGGGCGAGTGGGCCGGGCATCGCTCCTCTCGCCTGGGGCTGAAATACCGGGTCATTTATAGACTCGTTTCCGACGAACAACTCTTTCAGGTCGTCTCGATCACCGTCCACGACTATCGGAGACCGTGAATATGAAGCAGTTTCATCCCGCCAAGAAGCGGATTGAGGTATCGATTGGAGAGTCCTTGCGGATCGTTCGCGAGCTTCAGGAATTGAGCCAGAACCAACTCGCTCGGCTTACCGGTATCCCGCAGGCCACTATTTCTGCGATCGAGAACGGTCGTGTGAGCCTGGGTGTCGAGCGGGCAAAGGTTCTCGCCAAGGCGCTGAAGTGTCATCCGGCTGTTTTGGTATTTCCGGGATGGGACGCGGCAGAGAAAACTGCCGCATAACAACCGCTTCGAGGTGACGCGTTGCCGCGCACTTCAAGCTAATCGTTGGCTTTCTAAGACCTCGGTATCGATGCGCAACGACAGCCACCGACCTCAAACGTGGCCAGACCGTTTTAGAAGTCTTGGAAGAGAATTTCCGCTTCGTGCTTGGTCTCGGCATCTAACCCGTCCAGCCGAGGCCCGAGGCGATGCAGTTGATCGAAAGCAGCAAGGGCACGAGCTCCCGGCGCCGCTCTCTCTCGGATTTCTTGGCGCCGCGGAACTGCCGAATCAGCCTCACTTGTTCGTGGCCGACTTGGTCGATGATCGCGAGCCTTCGCGCGAGCCGCCGGCGAAAGCGCGGGAAGCGGACGCAGAGATCCCGCGCGCCGCTCACGCGATGTACCATCGCGACAGTGCGCTCGTACTCGTCCTTGACCATGGCATAGATCTCCTCGCGCGCCTCCGCGCTCGGAACAAGCTCGGCGTATTCACGGGCGATGGTTAAGTTCACTTGCGGGAGGGTCTTTTCAACCTCGTCGATGATGAGCCGGAACAGCCGCGCATGGTGGAACATGCGTTTTAAGAGCGCTTGGCCTTCGGCGCCACGTACCTCGAGGAAGTTCTTGATGCCGCTTCCGACCCCGTACCATCCGGGGATCATGTGGCGATTCTGCGTCCACGCGAATACCCACGGAATGGCGCGCAGATCATTCAAGGTCTTGGCGCCGAAGCGCCGCGCGGGACGCGAGCCGATGTTCAAGAGCACCAACTCATCGACGGGGCTTGCGGCCTGGTAGTAGTCCACGAGTCCTGGATGCTCGGCCAGGCGCCGGTAGGCGGCGTAGGCAGCCCCCGAGAGGGCCTCCATGGCGGCATCGGTCTCGGCATCTGGTCGCAGTTCCCGCTCGTGCTCGGATTTCAGCGTATGTTCCAGGACGCTCGATGCGAGCAGCTCCATTTGATACAAGGCCGTGCCGCGGTTCGCGTACTTGAAGGAAACCACCTCACCCTGTTCGGTCATCCGCATGCGTCCGTCGATGGAGCCGGGCGGTTGCGCCGCGATGGCATGCCCGGTCGGGACACCCCCCCGGCTCACCGAACCCCCGCGGCCATGAAAGAACGAGATCGCGATCCCTGCCTCGGCGCCGATCCGGGTAAGACGCGATTGGGCTCGGCTCAGCTCCCAGTTGGAGGTGAAAAAACCGCCGTCCTTATTGGAATCGGAATACCCGATCATCACCTCCTGCACCCCGCCCTGCGCCCGGACCGAGCGCCGTACCACCGGCGCTGCCAGCAGCTCTTTCATGATCCCTGGCGCGCGCTTGAGATCCTCGACGGTCTCGAACAAGGGCACGATGGGCAGCGTGCAGTGCTCCACGCCCTCGGGATCGGCGAACAATCCGGCGTATTTCGCAAGCAGATAGACGCCCAGGATATCCGCTACCGAGCGCGTCATGCTTAAGATCACATGGCCGAACGCATCGCGATCCACTTCCCGGCGCAGCAACGGCACCATTCGCAGCATGCCGAGCGTCGCTACGGCTTGTTCATCGAGGCCTTGGAACTGGAGCGGATCGCCGAGCGGCCGGGCCAGCCCATCGTGTAGCCACTGATTCCAGCGCACCGACCCGATCTCGGGCGGCTCGGCGCCGCCGTGTTGATCTGGCCAGACGGATGCCAATGTCTTGGTCGTCACGGTCGAGTTCTCACGCAGATCCAAACGCACCGTCCGGAACCGGAACACCTCGACCTCCCGCCGGAGCGGACGCACCAGGCTTTTCGCCAAGCTCTCGCAATGAGCATCCACGAGCGCGCGTTCTACTGTGTTGAGATCGTCGATGAGATCGTCCGCGCTGCCGTAGCGGGGATCGATGTTTCCGGCAGCGGGCGCCGCAAGCGTGGCTTCGAGCTTACGCAACATACAGGCGGCGAATTGCCGGAACACCTCGCCCGGGTTGCGGCGTGTAATCACCGCTTGGTCCTCAAACTTCGCCAAGGTCGTGTTCAATGCGGCTTCGAAATAACGCGGAACCGGGACTGCATGAGCGGCGATGCTCAGGACCCGCGCTAGGTGACCCAAGCGGCTGCGGTAGCGGTGGAGACTCGCCCGGCGGTTGCTGAGCACGGTAGCGCGCGTCACTTCGTTGGTAACGAAGGGATTGCCGTCGCGGTCACCCCCGATCCACGATCCGAATTTAAGAAACGCTGGGGGCGTCAAGCCCGCGCCTCGGTAGTGTTGGTCGAGCGCCCGTTCCAGTTTCTCCATCAGCTCCGGCACGCGCTCGAACAATACCTCATCGAAAAAGTGCAATCCCCATGCGACCTCTTGAGCCACGGTGGGCTTTTCGAGCCGCAGCTCGCCGGTCAACCACAGGAGCTCGATTTCGTTGCGCAGTTTTCCGATACGATTCTCGCGCTCCCGAGGGGTCCAGCGCGGCGTTTCCAACTCCACCAGAAAGAGATAGATCCGCCGGTGAATTTCGAGCACCGTGACGCGCTTGGCCTCGGTGGGATGGGCGGTGATCACGGGCTGGATGCGCGCCCGCTCCAAGACCCTCTGAATGACACCCGGCGCGATCCCGGCGCGTTGGGCCTCAGCGAGGACAAACGCGAACGTACCCGGAACATGCTCCGCCCCGCGCTCGGCCTCCATCTGACGCAAGCGGCGCATCGTGGCGTTCTGTTCCACGAGCGTGACGAGCTGGAACCAGATCCCCCAGGCCTGCAGCGTCCGCAGCAGAAGCTCAGGCGGGCTATGCGAGAGCGCCGCGCGCCCGCGCAGCACCGCCTCCACCTCCGGGTGGCGCGTGCGTACGATCTCGCACAAGAGATTGAGAAGAAGATCGAGGAGCTCTTGGGCGTAGGCAGCCCCCGCCCCCTCGCCGGTCTTATTGCCCTTACGCGCCGGGCGCCGTTTCTCGCTCACACCACGCGATCACGCGGTGGTTTCCCGGCAAAGAAGGCCTCGAGGTTTTCCAGCACCCGCATCCCCATGGCGACCCGGGTCTCGCGGGTCGCGCTCCCGAGGTGCGGGAACAGGACGACGTTTTCCATGGTGAGCAATTTTTCGGTGACACGCGGTTCGCTTTCGTATACATCGAGACCGGCCCCGGCGATGGTCTCGCTTTTAAGGGCCGCGGCCAACGCCTGTTCGTCGACGACATCACCGCGTGCGGTGTTGAGCAAGAACGCCGTGGGTTTCATCCGTTTCAAGCGCTCGGCATTGATGAGGTGCCGTGTCTCCTGTCCACCCGGACAGTGAAGCGAGACGAAATCCGCCTGTGCGAGGACCTCCTCCACCGTGCCGCATTGAGTCGCCTTTACCGCGTCCGCGGCCTCCTGGGGTGGCGGGTAGGGATCATGGAAGAGGATCTTCATCCCGAAGCCGTGGTGTGCGCGCGCGGCGACCGCCCGGGCGATGCGCCCGAAACCGATCAATCCAAGTGTCTTTCCGCTGATCTTGCTCGCGATCATGTGCGTCGGCCGCCAGCCGGTCCACGCTTTGGTCCGCACGTGGCGCTCGCCCTCTCCGGCCCGGCGCGCGATCATGCAGAGCAAGGTCATCGCGAGATCGGCGGTGCAATCGGTCAGGACCTCGGGAGTGTTGGTAACCACAAGGCCCCGGTTCTTGGCGGCCGCGATATCGATATGGTTAAAACCCACGCCGAAGTTACCGAGGACCTTGGTTTTGAGCGGCTCGGCGCTAAGCACCTCGGCCGTGATCTTATCCGACACCGTGGGCAAGAGCGCGTCCGCGCCGCGCAGCGCGTCTTGAAGCTCGGTGCCCGTCATGGGTTTGTCGTCGGTATTCAGTCTGGCGTCGTAAAGCTCCTGGAGCCGCGCTTCGACCTCCGCCGGCCAGCGGCGCGTCACGATGACTTTTGGTTTGCTCATGTCTAAAAACCCTTCCTAGCTTACCTTCTTGAGCACCCGCGCCATCGTCGTACCGAGATCGGCCGGGCTCGGGGCGACGGTCACGCCGCATTCCTGGAGAATCTCTACCTTCTCGGCGGCACTCTCACCGAAGGCCGAGATGATGGCGCCGGCGTGTCCCATGCGCCGGCCCTTGGGCGCGGTTAGTCCCGCGATATAGCCGACCACGGGTTTGCTCATATTGTCCTTCACGAAATGGGCGGCCTCGGCCTCCTGTGGACCGCCGATCTCACCAATCATCATGATGGCCTTGGTATCGGGGTCGTCCTGGAAGAGTTCCAAGATGTCCTTGAAGGAACTGCCGTTGATGGGATCGCCGCCGATCCCGACGCTGGTGGTCACGCCGATCCCCAGCGCCTTCATCTGCGAGGCGGCCTCGTAACCGAGCGTTCCCGAACGTCCCACGATCCCCACATAGCCCGGCATGTAAATATGCCCCGGCATGATCCCCATCATCGCCTTGCCCGGGCTAATGGTTCCGGCGCAGTTCGGCCCCGTCAGCCGCATACGGTTTTCGGCACGGTAGCGGCGCATGTAGCGCTTCACCCGGATCATGTCCTGGGAGGGGATCCCATCGGTGATGGCGACGCAATAACGGATCCCCGCATCGGCCGCCTCCATGATCGAATCGGCGGCAAAAGGCGCCGGCACGAAAATGATACTCGCGTGGGCTCCCGTCGCGTCCGCCGCCTCCTTGACCGTGTTGAAGACCGGCCTTTCGAGGTGCGTGCCGCCCCCCTTGCCGGGCGTCACCCCACCGACCACATTGGTGCCGTATTTTATCATGTCCTTGGCGTGGAAGGTCCCGATCTGCCCGGTAAATCCCTGGACGATGACCGGTGTTTTGTTGTCGATTAAAATGCTCATCTCATACTCCCGCGTTACGCCTTCCCGGTCGCTTGCTTCCAGGCGGCGACAGCTTTGCCGGCCGCATCCGCTAAGGTCTCGGCCATGATGATCGGCAGGCCGCTGTCTTTCAATATCTTGCGGCCTTCCTCGACATTGGTGCCGGATAAGCGCACCACGAGCGGGATCTTCAATTCGGTCTTCTTGACCGCCTGCACCACGCCCTCCGCCACCCAGTCGCAGCGATTGATGCCGGCGAAAATATTGACCAGGATCGCCTGCACCTTGTCATCGGAAAGCACCAGATTAAAGGCCTTGGCGGTCCGCTCGGGCGAGGCGCCGCCGCCGATGTCCAGGAAATTCGCGGGCTCGCCCCCGGCGTGCTTGATCATGTCCATGGTCGCCATCGCGAGGCCCGCCCCGTTGATGATGCAGCCGATGTTTCCATCGAGCCCGACATAGCTCAAGCCGCGATCCGCGGCCGCCATCTCGCGAGGATCTTCTTGCGATTTGTCGCGCAGCTCGGAGACACTGGCGTGCCGGAAAAGCGCGTTGTCGTCGAAGGCCATCTTGGCATCGAGCGCGAGCAGGCGCCCATCCTTCGTCACCACCAAGGGGTTGATCTCCGCCATCGTGGCGTCGAGGTCCCGAAACGCACGGTAACAGCCCTGAATGGTCGTCACCGCCTGGCTAATTATCGCCGCGGGCAGCCCCAGCCCGAACGCGATCTCCCGGCATTGAAAGTCCTGCATACCGACCGCGGGCTCCACCGATTGGCGCAGGATCGACTGCGGTCTCTTGACCGCGATCTCTTCGATTTCCATGCCGCCTTCGCCGGACGCCACGACCATCACGCGCTCCGACTGACGGTCGAGCACGAAGCCGAGATAGATCTCGCGTTCGATGCTGGTCGCCGCCTCGATGTATAAGCGATGGACCACTTTCCCGCTCGGACCGGTCTGGTGGGTCACCAGCCGCTTGCCGAGCAGATCGTCCGCGATCTCCCAAATCTCATGGTCATTGGAGCAGACCTTGATGCCGCCCGCTTTGCCGCGCGCCCCGGAGTGGATCTGGGCTTTGACCACCCATTTCTCACCGCCGATTTCTTTCGCGCGGTAGACCGCCTGTTCGGGGCTGTAGGCCAGCCCTCCGGCAGGGATCGCGACCCCAAAGTCTTTCAGGATCTCTTTCGCCTGATATTCATGAATGTCCATCGGAAACAAACCTCGCTACTTTTTCTTCGACTTGGTCTTCACCCGCTGGCGGGCTTGGATAGCCTTGTTGATATTGACGATGTTCTCCGCCATGCGCGCCGAGGCGGCGTCGATCATCCTGCCGTCGAGCTGCGCGGCGCCCTTGCCGGCCTTTGCCGCTTCCTTCAAGGCCACCAAGATGCGCTTGGCCCGCGTGACCTCTTTCTCAGGCGGCGACATGACCTCATTGGCGAGCGCGACCTGACTCGGATGAATTGCCCACTTGCCTTCATAGCCGAGCGCCGCCGCGCGCCGCGCGCCGAGCCTGTACCCTTCGGGATCGTTGAAATCGCCGAAGGGGCCGTCGATCGCCCGCAGTCCATAAGCCCGGCAGGCGACCACCATGCGCGACAAGGCCGCGTGCCATTGATCGCCCGGATAATCGGGATTCAGTCCTCCGATGTTGACGGTACGCGCGCGGCAACTGGCGGCGTAATCGGCCACCCCGAAGTGCAAGGCCTCAAGCCGCCGGCAGCACGCCGCGATGACCTCGACATTGGCCATGCCAAGCGCCGTCTCGATGAGCGCCTCGAGACCGATGCGGTGCTTGATGCCTTTGGCGATCTCGATCTGCGTGATCATTGCGTCCACCATGTAGATGTCCGCCGGTACGCCGGCCTTGGGGATGAGAATGGTGTCGAGCTTGTGGCCGGCCTGCTCCACGATGTCGACCACATCACGGTACATGTAATGGGTGTCGATACCGTTGATGCGTACCGAAATGGTCTTACCACTCCAGTCGATATCGTTGAGCGCGGCAATGATATTTTTTCGCGCCCGCTCCTTATCATCGGGCGCGACTGCGTCCTCGACATCGAGAAAGACAAAGTCCGCCTCGCTCTGGGCCGCCTTCTCGATCATGGCCGGGTTCGAGCCCGGTACCGCCAGCTCGCTCCGCTGCACGCGCTGACGCGCGGGTTCATATCGTGTGTGACTCATATTCCTCTGCTACTAAAAAATCGTTATTTCAATTTTGTCCAGGACCAGTAACCGGTCCCTATTTCATCGGCTTCAGGCTCTTGATGTCCTTGGCGGTCTTGCGCAGATACTCCTGAGCCGCCGCGACCCCGCTGCCGAGCTGGATCGGGATCCCGAGGTCCTTCATGGCCATCTCGGCGCCGGTGATCGGCGTGAGGACCATGAGCTCGTTGAGATCGCCCAGGTGACCGATGCGGAACGCCTTACCCGCGATCTTGGCGAGACTCACGCTCAGCGCCAGGTTGAATCGCCGGTAAGCGTGGCGGACCACTTCGTTGCCGTCGAACCCCGCCGGCACGTAGATGGCGCTCACGGTATCGGAATGCCACTTGGGTTCCTTCGCCACCAGCTTGAGGCCCCACGCCGCGACCGCGCGGCGCACCGCCTCGGCCATGCGATGATGGCGCGCGAACACTTTGTTCAAACCTTCTTCGAGCAGCATGTCCGCCGACGCTCGCAGGCCGCGCAACATGATCGTCGCCGGTGTGTAGGGGAAAAAGCCGTTGACGTTGACCTTGATCATGTCCTCGATATCGAAGAAACAGCGCGGGCACTTGGCGCTGAGCCTCGCTTTCAAGGCTTTCTCGCTGAAACAGAGGATGGCGAGGCCGGTCGGCAACATGAAGCCCTTCTGCGATCCGGAGACGGCCACATCCACGCCCCATTCGTCCATGCGAAAATCGATGCTCGCGATCGAGCTGACCCCATCGACGATGAGCAGGGCCGGGTGTTTCGCATCATCGAGCGCCTTACGCACGGCGGCCACGTTGCTGGTGACACCGGTCGCGGTCTCGTTATGGGTGGCGAGCACGGCCTTGATCTTGTAGTTCTTGTCCTTCTTGAGAATGTCGGCGTACTTCTCGATTGGCACGCCTTCGCCCCAATCGACCTCGAGGGCCTGCACATCCATCTTTTGCCGCTGGCAGAGATCGATGAAGAGATTACTGAAATGACCAAAGCCCGAGGCGAGCACCTTGTCGCCGGGGGACAGCGTGTTGGTAATCGCCGCCTCCCATCCGCCGGTGCCCGAGGCCGGAAAAATAAACACCTGAGCGTTTTTGGTCTTGAAGATCTTCTTGAGATCCCGGTAGAGCGGGAGCGTGAAATTCGGGAAGTCCAAGGCGCGCATGTCTTCTTGCGAGATATGCATGGCATTCAAGATGCGCTCCGGGACATTGGTCGGTCCAGGAATAAACAAGAAATTACGTCCGGCCATCGTGGGGGGTCCTCCGCTGAGAATGGGCGAGAATTCTAAATTGTTTTTTAACCGCCGCCGGCTTGAAGAGGCGGGCGATTATTGGAGATCAAGCTCGGCGCCAATCTAACACGCGCAAACTCCCATGCGCAACCCGCGCGCGCCGCTCCGCCATGCGCCCGCCACGGTGTTGCACACACCGAGTTCTAAGCTTCGGAAACCGGCGTGAGGCCGTTCAAACTTGCGCCAATCCCCGCTCCAGATCGCGGATCAAATCCGCGCTATCCTCGATCCCCACCGAGATGCGGATTAAGCCTTCGCCGATCCCCGCCTGGATACGCTCTTCGGGTGTCAAGCGGCTGTGGGTGGTGGTCGCCGGGTGCGTGATCGTGCTCTTGGTATCGCCGAGGT